>CAZNXD010000008.1:0-9633 GCA_964576935.1 uncultured Pirellulales bacterium
CAAGTACCTGCTGGGTTTCGGCCAAGCCAAGCTCCCAAGGGACGCCGGCGTGTTTGATGGAAGAGAGTGGGCTTGCGCCGGTTCCGCCATCGTGTCCGCTGATAAGTACTTCGTCGGCATTGCCTTTTGCGACGCCGGCGGCAATTGTTCCAACACCAACTTCGGCTACGAGCTTGACCGAGACTTTTACGTCGGGGTTGCTGCACTTGAGGTCGTAGATGAGCTGAGCCAAGTCCTCAATCGAGTATATATCATGATGCGGAGGCGGCGAGATAAGTGTTACGCCGGGTGTTGAGTGTCGCATCTTGGCGATTTCTTCAGTGACTTTATGGCCTGGCAGTTGTCCGCCTTCTCCGGGTTTTGCGCCCTGCGCCATTTTGATTTGAAGCTCTGTGGCGTGGGCAAGATAGTTTGCAGTGACACCGAATCGGCCGCTGGCGACCTGCTTGATTGCACAGTTTTTCGAATCGCCGTTCGGTTCGAGTTTATATCGTGCTTCGTTTTCGCCGCCTTCGCCGGTGTTGCTCATAGCGCCGATTCGATTCATTGCTACGGCTATACATTCGTGTGCTTCTTTACTAATAGAGCCGTGACTCATTGCGCCGGTACAGAAGCGTTTTACAATTTCTTCTGCGAGTTCTACTTCGTTTATGTCAATTGGTTGACCTGCTTTGAATTCGAAGAGTCCTCTTAAGGTGCAAAGTTTTTTTGCCTGCTCGTTTACGGCCTGGCTGTAGTCCTGATATGCTTTTGGGTCCTGGTTTTTGACGGCATGCTGGAGGTGTGAGACGGTGATTGGGTTCCAGAGGTGCCGCTGGCCGTCGTTTCGCCAGTGATATTCGCCGCCAAAGTCGAGCTCCAGCTCACCAATTTTTCTCGGCTGATATGCAGCCTGATGGCGCGATAAAGTTTCCCGGGCAATCTGCTCAAGGCCGAGGCCCTCAATTCTGGAGCTTGTGCCGGTGAAAAATTCATCGACGACGTCACGGTCCAGACCGATTGCTTCAAACAATTGAGCGGTATGGTAGCTGCGAAGGGTCGAGATACCCATCTTGCTCATTGTTTTGAGAACGCCTTTTTTAATTGCGGCTATGAAGTTATCGGCAATCTGGAACTGCTCCATGTCTGCGGGTAGCTCGTTTTGTCTTTGCAGCTCGTCGAGTGTTTCAAAGGCAAGATAGGGATTAATGGCGTTAGCTCCGAAGCCGCAGAGAAGACAGAAGTGCATAACTTCTCTCGGTTCGCCGCTTTCGACAATGAGGCCTGCCTCGGAACGAAGTTTTCTGTTTAGAAGTCCCTGATGAACAGCTGAGGTTGCCAACAAAGAAGGAATGGGCGCTTTATTTTCCGAGGTGTCACGGTCGCTGATGATGATAAGAGACGCTCCGTCGTTTACAGCTTTTTCGGCGTCATCGATAAGGTTCTTCAAGGCGCGACGCAAAGAAGCTTCGGGGTCATTGAGGTCGGTATCAAAAACAGCAGAGATAGTCGCCACTTTGAAATCTTCACGCTGGACGGACCTGAGGCGGTTGAGGTCTTCATTGGTGAGTATCGGGTGCGGCAGTCTTAGCTGTTTGCAATGCTCAGGACTTTCTTCGAGGACGTTTCGGCGTTTTCCGGTGTACATCATCAGGCTCATTACGAGCCCTTCTCGCAGCGGGTCGATAGGAGGATTAGTAACCTGAGCAAAAAGCTGTTTGAAATAATTGAACAGCAGTACGGGTTTATCTGAAAGTATCGCTAACGGCGTATCGTTTCCCATGGAGCCGACAGGCTCCTGGCCGTTGCGTGCCATCGGGGTTAGAATCATTTTCATTTCTTCGCGCGTGTATCCGAAGACGCGCTGCCGCAGCGCTATAGTCTCAGGGTCGCTTACGACCAGTTGCGGCGTATCGAAGAGTCCGCGGAGCTCGACTCTGCTTTCCAGCCATCTTCTATAAGGTTTTTGCCGTGCGATTTTGCTTTTGACTTCATTGTCGGTAATTATTCGTCCCTCGATGGTATCGACGAGGAACATATGGCCGGGTCTCAGTCTGCCTTTGGTACGAATTTTTTCGGGCGGGAAATCAACGACACCGGCTTCACTGGCCATGACGACCAAGCCGTCGGTAGTGACGAGGTAACGGCACGGACGAAGGCCGTTGCGGTCGAGGGTTCCTCCGATGAGCCTGCCGTCAGTGAAGACCATAGCAGCGGGGCCATCCCAAGGTTCCATTAAAGCGGCGTGGTATTCGTAGAAGGCACGCTTGTCGGTACTTATATGATATCGCGGTCCGAAGGCCTCGGGAATCATCATCATCATAACGTGCGGCATGCTTCTGCCGTTGCGGACGAGAAACTCGAGCATGTTATCGAAGCAGGCGGAGTCACTGGCATTGGGTTTTAAGACGGGCAGTAAGTCCGAGAGGTCGTCACCAAAGACCTTGCTGACCATAGTGCGTTCGCGTATTCGCATACAATTGCGGTTGCCGCTGAGGGTATTTATTTCGCCGTTATGTGCGATGCAACGGAACGGCTGAGCAAGGCGCCAGTTCGGCAGAGTGTTTGTACTGTATCGCTGGTGCACAATAGCCAGGGCGGATTTTAGTCTTTCGTCGGCGAGGTCGGGATAGTAAGCGAACAACTGCCAGGCCATAAACATACCTTTGTAGCAGATGGTCCTTGCGGAAAGAGAGGTAACGTAGAAGTCTTCGCCCGCATCGGCGAATTTTTCAGCGACGAGTTTTTCAGCCCTGCTTCGAGCGAGGTAGAGGCGGCGTTCCAACTGCTCTGTTTTTTGGCCACAACCATCAACGAAAATTTGTCTTATGCTGGGCTCTGCAGAGAGGGCAATATTGCCGAGACAATCATTTTTTGCCGGCACTTGTCGCCAGCCGAGCACTTTCATGCCGTAGTGAGTTACAGCATCTTCGAGAATTCGGTCACATTTTTCACGAAGCTCTTTGTCTTTTGCGCCGAATACCATTCCCGCGCCGTAAGAACCGACGTCGGGCAGCTCGAAGCCATATTTTTTAGATTCGGCTGAGAAAAATTCGTGCGGAATCTGAAAAAGGATTCCTGCACCGTCGCCTGTTACTTCATCGGCGCCGGCTGCTCCGCGATGATGCAGGTTGATTATCGTTTCTTTTCCGTATTCTATTATTGAGTGGTCACGTTTGCCTGATATGTTTACAACGGCACCGATACCGCAGGCATCGTGCTCGAGGGCCGGGTCATATAAACCTTGTTGTTTAAAAAACTGTGCCATATCAACTATACGTAAGAGTACCCTGCCGGCCCGCAGAAGTCCGAACCAACAGGGTAAATTCCTGAATAACAAAGTTTCAAAATCGAATCAACTGTCGTAATACAGATGGAACTCATGCGGATGCGGCCGAAGCGCCATTGGGTCGATTTCCTCTTCACGCTTCCACTTAATCCACATCTGTACAAGGTCATCGGTAAAGACACCACCTTCGGTCAGGAACTTATTGTCGGCTTCGAGTGCGTCGATTGCTTCAGCAAGCGAGCCGGGCGTCTTTTTGTACTTTGCCAGTTCCGCGGGGTCGAGATGATAGATATTGACGTCCAGCGGTTTGCCCGGGTCGATCTTGTTCTTTACGCCGTCAATGGCGGCCATGTGTATCGCGGTCCATGCAATATAGCCATTGGCAGTCGGGTCGGGACATCGGAACTCAAGGCGCTTGGCTTTCGGGCTTGCCGAGTACATCGGAATTCTCACAGCGGCCGAGCGGTTACGCGCCGACATTACAAGATTCACCGGTGCTTCGAAGCCGGGGACAAGCCGGCGATACGAATTTGTCGTAGGCGCGGCAAAGGCCAGCAGAGCCGGTGCGTGTTTTAGGATGCCGCCTGCACAATACAATCCGAGATCGCTCATGCCGGCATACTTATCGCCGGCGAAGAGGGGTTTGCCGCCCTTCCACAGTGAGAAGTGCGTGTGCATGCCGCTGCCGTTGTCATCAAAGACGGGCTTGGGCATGAATGTCACTGTCTTGCCGTTACGCTTGGCGACGTTCTTGATGATGTACTTGTACCACATGAACTGGTCGCACATTTTGAGCAGTTCGTCGAACTGCATGTCGATTTCGGCCTGGCCGGCGGTCGCCACTTCGTGATGGTGCGCTTCAACTTTGATGCCGACTTTCATCATTTCGTAAACCATCTCACCTCGCAAATCGTGATAGGTATCGGTCGGGCTGACAGGGAAGTAACCGCCTTTGAAGCTGGGCTTATAACCGAGGTTTGGCTCTTCAAAACGCGCGGTGTTCCAGGCACCTTCGACGGAGTCTATCTGGTACATACCACGATGCTGATTTTGTTCGTATCTGACTTCATCAAAGATGAAGAACTCGGGTTCGGGGCCGATGTAACATGTGTCGGCTATGCCGGTCTCTTTCAGGTATGCCGCTCCTTTTCGGGCGACGTGTCTCGGGTCGCGCGTGTAATCCTCTTTCGTGACAGGGTCAACGATGCCGGCAATTATGCTCACCGTCGGCTCTTTGAAGAAAGGGTCCATTATGGTAGTATTCGGGTCGGGCACAGCGAGCATGTCGGACATGTGGATGTCCTGCCAGCCTCTTATACTCGAACCGTCAAAGCCGAGACCATCTTCGAACGTGCTCTCGTCCCAGCAATCAATGGGATAAGAACAATGCTGCCAAGTGCCTAAAAGGTCGACAAATTTCAAATCCACCATTTCGGCGCCGTTTTTCTTGGCGAATTCAAAAAAATCTTTCGGGGTCATAACAATTTCCTTTCAAAAGCTAATGCCCTTTTTGTTTAGAAGGGCCTTACTATAATACACAGATTTTATTGAGTTTCCAGTTTTTTAACCTATCGCTAAATTGCCCTTTTCACCGGTGCGAATACGTACGCACTCGAGTAAATCCATAACGAATATTTTTCCATCACCGACATTTCCAGTTTTAGCTCCTTCGATGATAGCATTGATCGTCTTTTCGACAAAGGCTTCATTGACTGCGATTTCGAGCCTGACCTTTTTGAGCAGGTTCACTTCGAATTTTATGCCACGGTAGCTCTCTTCGTAGCCGTGCTGTTCGCCACAGCCAAGGGCGTTAGTTACGGACATCTTGAAGACCTCAGCTTTGTAGAGAGCCTGTTTGACGTCTTTTAATTTATGCGGCTGAATGTAAGCAGTTACCAGTTTCATGCAATTGGCCTCACTTTAGCTCGTGCTGAATATCTGGAAGCCACCATAAGCTTCCATACCATGCTCACCAATATCCAATCCGCGAAGCTCTTCTTCTCTGCCTACTCTTAAGCCGACTGTCAAATCAATGAGCTTAAAAACAATTCCCATACAAACCAACACAAATACAACGGTAGCTACGGAACCGACGAGTTGAATACCCAGCTGCATCGGATTGCCACCGTAAATAAAACCGTTATTGGCCATGCCGAGCGCTTTCTTGCCGAAGATTCCGACCGCTATCGTTCCCCAGATGCCGCACATTCCGTGCACGGGAACTGCGCCGACCGGGTCATCAATATGCAGCTTATCTAAAAGCTCAACACCCAATACGACAATCACTCCAGCTACAATCCCGATAACCGCAGCAGCCCAGGGTTCAATACACGCACACGGCGCGGTGACGGCTACCAAGCCCGCCAGAGCCCCGTTCATGGCCATCGACAAATCGGGTTTTCCAAATCGTTTCCATACAGTGACCATTGCCGCTATTCCGCCAAGCGCGGCAGCGATGTTCGTGTTGGCGGCTACCCGGCCGATAGAAAAACCGTCGCCCACACTAAGCGTCGAACCGGCATTGAACCCGAACCAGCCAAACCAAAGAATAAAAACACCCAACGACGCCAACGGAATACTATGCGCCGGAATCGCGTTCGGTTTACCGTCGATTGCGTATTTGCCTTCGCGCGGCCGAAGCATAATCGTGCCAATCAAAGCCGCTATTCCGCCGGTAGTATGAACCACTGTTGAGCCGGCAAAGTCAAAGAAGCCCATATCGGAAAGCCAGCCACCGCCCCATATCCAGTGACCGACGATTGGGTAAATCAAGGCCGAAATTAGAAAAGAGTAAATCAAGTAAGCTGCGAACTTCATTCGCTCAGCCATACCGCCTGCAACTATAGTTGCGGCGGCTCCGCAGAACGCGGCCTGGAACAGCCAGAACGCAAAGACGGGTATGCCGCTTGCGGTTTCATTTGCTAATCCTGCAAGGGCCCAGCCTTTGGTACCACAAAATGCATTGCCATCACCA
Source organism: uncultured Pirellulales bacterium (assembly GCA_964576935.1). GTDB lineage: Bacteria > Planctomycetota > Phycisphaerae > Sedimentisphaerales > Anaerobacaceae > CAYMOE01. The sequence continues at coordinate 6,243 of CAZNXD010000008.1, forward strand.
AACATCAGGGCATAGCCGAATAAAAAGAAGCCCAGTGAGGCCATGCAGAAATCCAGGAAGTTCTTTGTCAGAATGTTGCAGGTGTTCTTGGCCCTGATGAAACCGGCTTCGACCATGCCGAATCCAGCCTGCATGAAGAATACGAGAAAGGCGGCTATCAGAACCCAGACTGTATCAAGCCCCTGTTTTAATGCGGCTACATCAATTTCGTCAGCGGCGGCAAAGGCTTTGCCGGTGCCAATGAAAAAGATACACAGTAAGAGAATCCAGCCAATGGCACGAAATCTATCCGAACTATCACTATTGAGCACCACTTCCATTTCTCCGATTGACAATCGTTAATAAAATTACATAAGCCAATCCGTCGTTTCTACTATTGCAAAGCCTGTGCCAAGAGCCCAAAAAGCTTGTAAAATTTAATCTAAGCGATGTATTGTAAAAGACTTAAATCTTGCTGTGGCTTATCCCGGCCCAAAACGAAAAACTACATTTATGTCATTTACTTATTACACAATTACATTTTTGTAATTTTGAAATTTAATCTTGCAGGATCGTTTACGCTTGAACCACCCCGGAAAATGTACTGAATTTGAGAGACTAGAAGCTCTTTGCGAGACTTATTCCGAAAAAGAAATAATCGCTGTCGGTACCGTAGGTGTCTGTATCCCTAATGTCGTCACTGACAAGAGTTACGTAATTGAAGCTTGGCGTAACACCCCAGCCGGCAATTTCCATCGGCAGTGACAGCGAAAACGACAGGTCCTGGAGCTTGCTCTGGTCGGTGCCCCAGTAATATTTATTGTACGAGCCGCTGGCCCAGCCTAATCCGCCGCTGAGCTCAAGCCCGACAGGGATATCAGGTGTAATTTCGAAGGGGTTCTCGATGCTGTGACTTAATCCCAGGTTTACGTATGTGCCTTCGGCTTCGTCCAGGTCGTGGTAAACGGTTATAGACGGGCTAAGCGGTAAATCAAATCCGAGTCCCCAGTAGAATTCCGTCGTGTCGGGCACTCTGCTGCCGTCGGCGCCGGAGCCGGGGAAATCGTAGTAAATGATACCGAGCGAATAACTAACACCCTCGAGGCCGGGGAAATCTCCTGAGAAATCGAAAGAATAATCCAGCTCGGAGAAATCGCCGCTTCGGTCGTTGTAGTTCGTAGTATCCAGGTTGCCCCAGATGCCGAAGGTGAAAGGTCCTGTGGCGATGCTGATGCCCGGCTGATATACGAAATCATCATTCAGGAGCTGGCCACGCCAAACGTACTTACTGAAGAAATCAGAGGTTATCTCAAAACTGAGGCCATCCTCTTCGGCTGCGGCTGGTACTGCGAGCGCCAGAGAGACCAACACTACCAGAACTAACGTTGCACATTTTTTCATATCGCGAGCCCTCAGTAATAGAACCTAAAAACAGATTAATTAATTACATGCCGGGGATATTGCAATCACCGTGCCAAGGGAGAGAAAATATTAGTGAAAAACTTATAAGCTCTTTATCAAAAAGCAGTTATGGAAATAATTTACGTTCAGATTTGAGGCGGCAAAAACTACAATATTGTAGATATGTCTATCTCAGCGACATTTACGTAGGTCTTCGCAGGAATGACAATTTCAAACGTGGCGTTTTATGAGAGCAGTTTTGGTTTGATTTTGTATTTTTTGATTTTATAGCCGAGGATTCGTTCGGTTATGCCCAGCTCCTTGGCGGCATCGCGTTGACGGCCTCCGGTCTTTTTGAGGGCGTCGATAATCAACTCTTTTTCCTTATTGGCGATTATCTCATCAAAAGAGCCGCCCGGCATCGATTCGGTTTTTCTAATCATCTGCAGTGAAGGCGGTAAGTGTTCTGAACGAATTACCTGGCCGTCACAGAGCAGAACAGCTCGCTCAACGCAGTTTTCCAGCTCGCGGACATTGCCGGGCCAATGGTAGCTGGTGAGCATTTCGATGGCGGGGGTCGAGATGCGTTCTATATCCTTATTATTTTCGCGGTCGAATTTTTCAAGGAAGTTGTCGGCGAGCAGCATGATGTCATCTTTGCGCTCACGGAGCGGCGGAAGGTATATAGGAAAGACGTTGATGCGGTAGTAGAGGTCTTCGCGGAACGAGCCCTGCTGAATTTCTTCTTCCAGGTTCTTATTGGTCGCAACGATTATCCTTACATTTGTTTTGATGCTTTCAATTCCACCGAGTCTTTCAAACTCTTTGAACTGGATTACCCTGAGCAGCTTGACCTGCAGGTTCGTTGGGAAATCGCCAATCTCATCGAGGAATATCGTACCGCCATGCGCTCTTTCGAATCGTCCGAGCTTACGTTCGGTGGCTCCGGTGAAGGCTCCTTTTTCATGGCCGAACAATTCACTTTCGAGCAGGGTCTCGGGAAGGGCTGTGCAGTTGACCTTTACGAAGGGCTTGCTTGCCCGCGGACTGGCGTAATGGATGGCATGGGCTACGAGGTCTTTGCCTGTGCCGCTTTCGCCACGGATAATTACCGTCGCGTTACTGTCGGCGACCTGTTCAATCAGCCTGTAAACTTCTCTCATCGCATTAGAAGTGCCGACCATATTGTGTATGTTGAACTGGGACTTTAGCTCCTGGCGCAAGCGCAGGTTTTCTTCGCGGAGTTGTCTGCGGTCGGACTCAACGAGCTTATTAAGGCGAATGGCCTGGGCGACCATTGTGGCTATGATATTGAGCAGCCTTACGTCAGCTTCAAAATCTTCTCCCGGCGTTGTCTGGCGATCCACGCTGAGGGCGCCGATGGTATTGCCTTCGAGCTTTATGGGTACGCAAAAGAAGGCTATTGTTTTGCCGGGTTGTTTTCTGGCCTTGGTTTTGTCGAGAAAACGCGAGTCCTTTGAGATATCCGGAACGATAATTGCTTCGCCGCTTTGAACAACCATGCCGGTTATGCCCTCTCCGATTCGATACGTTCCGCGGCTTACGGATTTTCCGCTAAGGCCATGCGCTATTCGGGTAGTGATGGTCTGGCTATCGGGGTCAAGCAGTGTGATAGAGCCGCGTCGCAGTTTCAGGTGTGTATCAAGCGATTTGAATATGGATTTGAGGGTTCTGTCCAAATCGAGAGACTCGGCGAACGCCTTTGCGATGTCGCTGAGCAAACCAACTTCCTGTTCCAATCCCGGCTTCATTTTTTGCCCCTTACAAGAACTCCGGGAGAATAACAAAAATGTTCCCCCCTGGCAACAAAATACATTTTTGTAGTTTGGTTGGTATATTATGCGGGCAAGGCAGAATCATGGCTGCTTAAAGCATGGTGCGTCGGCAGAGATGGGTTTGGGGGCTGTCGAAATCCATGCTGAATAAAAATGGCCCGCCCCTCCCGCGGCGAACCATTCCTGCAGCCAGTGCGTCCATATCAGCTTAGCTG
>CAZNXD010000008.1:9643-15371 GCA_964576935.1 uncultured Pirellulales bacterium
CATGATTATATTTGCTAACTACATCATCCTAATTATTGTTTTGATTTCCAATCTTTTTTGGATGTCAGTGCCATAGGTATGTCACCTCTTTGAGAAAAACCCTTTTGGCAGAGCTATATATTTAATAATTATTATATTGCAAAGGGAAGGAAGCCAAGAGCATTATGAATCCAGAAATAGCGCGATGCTGGTTTAAGGTTAAAAAAAGCGGCAATACAATACCCTCCTCCCTATTTCAAGCCCAAAGCTGCATTACCAAGTGGTGCTGTTGTCCTTGCTACAGCCGTTGGTGATGCGCGGCGCCGAATTATACGGTGACGAGGCAGTTTAGTTCCGCAATAGAGCTGAAAGCCTCGTCACCGGCGGCGGCCGGTCAAGGGGGCATGTGTTTAAAGTCAAACCAGTAATATATCCAGTGTCCCAAACAATGGGAAGGTTTATGCATCGGGCGGTTTGTACAACTGGTCTGCTTTGGCGGCAAAGATGAAGTCATTGTCGTGCAGGCCTTTTATTTTGTGTGTCCAGAGCTGTAATCTGACCTTACCCCATGCCAGGTAGACATCCGGATGATGGCCTAACTCTTCAGCCATTCGGCCTATGCTGTTAACAAAATCGAGGGCATCCCGGAAATTTTTGAATCGATATTGTTTTTCGATATGATGCTCTTCAACAAGCTCCCAGTCGCCGCCAAGCTGCTCAAAGAGCTGCTGTAGAGCAGGCCCTTTAAGCGGCTCGACGCCGCCAGAACACGGAGTGCACTTTCTGTCAGCTAAGCTGCATTGGTTCGAATCAGCCTCAGTCATAATATATGTCCCTTAATGAGGCCCAACAAATCCTGGCCGGTGAATTCACATTATTTCCAAAGTGTTGATAGCCTGGAACAGCGATATTATAATCCTGCCTTTCTATAATACTACGAGCTCTGGAAAAATGAAGTTCAAAGCTATATTGTTTGACCTCGATGGAACGTTGCTGGATACGTTGGAGGATTTGGCCGATTCGATGAATCAGGCCTTGTCCGAGCTTGGATTTGCCGCTCATCCGGTTGGAGCATATAAATATTTCGTAGGCGACGGCGCTGTTACGATGACCCGGCGGGCCCTGCCGCAAGAGAACCGCGATGAGACAACAACTCAAAAATGCTACCAGGCAGCCAAGTCTTATTACAGCCAGAGGTGGGCTGTTAAGACCAGGCCTTATCCCGGTATAGCGGAGTTGCTTGAGGGTTTACAAGAGCTCGGTGCAGCCATGGCAATTCTCTCTAATAAGCCCGACGAATTTACACAACAAATGGTTACAAAGCTTCTGTCAGGTTATGATTTTAAAATCGTACGCGGGGCCGATGTGGACACGCCAATCAAGCCGGACCCGACGGCCGCTTTACAAATAGCAGAGCAAATGAACATACCGCCGGCAGAGTTTGTCTATCTGGGTGACACCGATACGGATATGAAAACGGCTAATGCGGCAGGGATGTTCGCGGTCGGCGCGGTATGGGGTTTTAGAACCGTCGAAGAATTAACAGAAAACGGCGCAAAAGTTTTAGTCAAAAATCCAGTTGAAGTGCTGGGCTTATTTACCAACGACTGAGAAGGGAACCACAATCGATCGCATCAGCTATTTTCGGGAATCCGGGCGGCAACAATTTCCAGCCTCGCTATAAACGGCAGTTCCCGATACTGTCCCCCGTAATCCAACCCAAAGCCGACCACAAAGCAGTCATCAACTACGGCTGCTTTGAAATCGATGTTTACCTGTCTTGTGTGTTCGGTCTGCTTAACCAGTAAGACGCATGTTCGGATGCTGCGCGGCTTTGCGCAACTAACGGCGTCAATCATACGCGCCATTGTTAAGCCGCTATCGTAAATGTCGTCAATGATGAGGACTTCTTTATCAGCGAGTGCCGATTTATCGAGGCCTTTAATTTCGACATCGCCGTTCGAGGTAAACCCGTCGCCATAGCTGCTTGCTTTAACATAGGTGAGCTGGAATTTATCATCGTCAATCAAAGTAAACAGCTGGTCAGCGAAATGTTTGGCTCCGCTGAGCAGAACAACCACAACAACTCTGTCGGCGTCTGCGTAAGCTGTTTGTATACGGTGAGCCAGCTCTTTCAGGCGTGCGGAAATTTCCTGCCCGGTAAGTAATATTTGTCCTGTTTTTGTTGCGGTCTCTTCTCGCTCCATCGCGACCCGTGATTTGAACTAATTAGCTGAAATATTTGATCGTGCTTTGCCTTTAGCAGCACGGGCGACAACAGTTTCTTCCTCACTGTCAGCTTTATTTTCGATTTTCAGATTCTTCGCCTTAGGGAACGTAAAGCTGGCATGTTTTTTGTAAAGGGCACAGCCAAAATCCATCATCGCATCATTACCTGTATGGCTGACCTTTATCGGTTTGATGAACAGATTAGCAATTCGACCTTTAATCATGCTGCAAAGACTATCTTTCTCCTTGCTGCTCCTCACTGATGCAAGGCCGATTTCCATTGTTGGTTCCGACTGTCCGTCCTTGAATGTGAGAGTATTAACACGGGCTACCGTTTTGCCGGAACGATTCTCATAGGCATAGTGGCCATTCTCAGACTTTACGGTATAAAGCCCGACTGTCACTGGGCTTTTATTTCCATCTTCGTTGAACGTAACTTTTACAGAGCTGACCTTTTCAATGCCCTTAACAATGCGTCCTTTGACTTTGATGCTGCCGCGGCCTGAGCCTTCAAACATGATATAATCAATGAGATTACTTAGGGGCTTATTTGCCTTAGTGCTTTCTTTCATCTCACTGATTACTTCTGCCGCGTCAAAGGTGTTTCTGTGGTATCCCGGGCCCTGCATTTCAAACTCACAAACCACCTCAAAAGATTTGGAGGTGCTCTTTCTTTTACAGGAAACTATACGCACCCTCTGCTGATTTGCAGGATTTACCTGGGCGTCTACGGGGACCGTCGATATCATGGGAACAAAATACATGAAGGCGCTTATCGAGTTGTCCTTCGGACTGTCGCCGTTGAAAGCAAGAAAAACTGTAGGGCCAGTCGGTTCGCTATCCGTCTTGGCCGCTGCTAATGTGTTAGTGACTACCTGTATCGATTCGGAAGCACCGCTTGCAGTGCCGGCTAAAACAATAACTACCAAGCAAATTGATGTAATTAAACTTTTCATAACCGCCCCCATTTTATCGGCTCGAAAAAACCCCCCATTTAGCTCGAACATCGATTATAACGCATTTGTCCATCAATCAAAAACCAAAAAATGCTTTTTGCACTCGTTTTTTAAAGTCAGATTGCAGAATCAAAGCTTTATTCGGACCATAAGCCGAATATTTTTGGCGTCAGTTTCGGCACAAGAATCCCCAATTGCACGTTTTTGCACCCTACGTGCAGTTATTGGTACTAAGTTTTAAGTGTTTACGCCCACCCCCGGCAGTGGTTCGCCCCCAGGGTTACTTCGCTTTCGAATTTACCGCTTCCTGCGGATTTTTGCCTTGTTCTATAGCGGATATTTTATTGACTCGACGTTGATGCCTGCCTCCGCTAAAATCTGTAGACAGCCAGACCTCTACAATCTTTCTCAATAATACTTCACCCACCAAATCTCCTGAAACACACAGGACGTTAGCATCATTATGGTCTCGGCTGATTTGAGCACTTAGCTCATCGTGACACAGGGCGGCTCGAATGCCGTGAATTTTATTAGCAGCGATGCTCATGCCAATCCCGGTTCCGCAAGCTAAAATCGCCCGGTCGACCTGCCCCTGGGCTACAGCAGTTGCGGCCCTGTAGGCCATGTCAGGATAGTCAACAGGGTCATTACTGTTTGCACCAAAGTCAACAACTTCATGACCAAGCTGCGTGACTATATTTCTGACCAGCTCTTTTGAATCGAATCCGCGATGGTCACTACCAACAGCTATCTTCATAATACGAACTCACTCATACGATTGGCGATTGCCCGGTCAATCTGGGCGAAGCACCTTTGATATATATGGCGGTCCTGCCCGATCGGATCGGGCACTTCAGTATCTGCCGCCATCAAAAAACATTTTTCCTCAGCAGCTTTGCAAAGATTTAATACCTGCTCACGGTGACATCGGCTCATGACATATATTAAATCGCTTTGCTCTATAAGCTGCTTTGACAGGGCCGTACTCTGATGCGAGCTAATATCAATACCATTTTCGCTACAGACATCTACAGCTTCGGTACTTGCAGGCCAACCGGCCGAGCCTATTGTGCCCGCAGAACCAGTTTTATACCCTATCTGCTCGATTTGGTCAACTGTGCAATTTAGTTTTTCAGCGAGTCGTTTTTTGAAGATACCTTCGGCCATAGGGCTTCGACATGTATTTCCTGTGCATACAAACAGCACCCTGACCATGTATAAACGCTCAATTTCACTGTGTTCATAAACACCTTGCCGCAGAATATCGAAGTTGTTTTTACCTATTTTCACAACGGTGCTGCTTTTACCATACTTCGCAGGGCCTCCATCAAGAATCATGTCAATTTTTCCGTTTAAACTGTTTAGTACCTGCTCGGCGGTGGTGGCAGGGTCTGCACCGCCGGTGTTCGCGCTGGGCGCAACAATCGGACTTTCGAGACGGCTGATGAACTGGCGTGATACGATATTGTCCGGGCAGCGAATACCTATGGAGTTACTTTTGTAGAGATTCTCGAAAACCTGGCTATCCAGATTAGACCGGACTTTTGCCAGGCTGTCGTCGTCCAGCTCAAATACTATTGTCAAAGGCCCCGGCCAAGCGTTTTTCACAAGCTTAGCGGCTCGCAAGCCCAGTTGCGGCACGTACTTGTGAGCTTGGGCGGATTCGGCGATGTGGAGTGTGTAGTACTTGTCAGCAGACCTGCCTTTGACGGAACTTAGACTCTTTAGTGAATCATTGGTCACTCTGCAGGCAATGCCATAGACCGTCTCAGTGGGAAATGCCACAAGAGCTCCTGAATCGACAAGCTGTGCAGCTTCGGTAAGAACCGCATGGTCGGGTTTGGCAGGATCAAGTTTTACGACTTTAGTCTCCATGGACGGCATAGGTTAGATTTCAGGAACGTTACTGTCAAGTAAAGCTGTTGGGACATACTACATTGAGAGCTATGCGTTAATTTTTACCGGTCTAGATTTTTCAATCGCCCGATAATAACTGCGTTCAAGCCTACTGTTTTAGAAACTTCAAAAAAAAGTTGAAGAAACTATATATTTTACCCAATCACGCTAATCTATCCAAATTAACATTGCCGATAGATTCTTAGTTGAGATGGAACGTTATATGGATGGAGACGCGATATGGAGACTTTGGTAGAACAGCGTTTAGAAGCACGAACGGAATTGGCCTGGCCTGTTAGCATCTGGCTGCCTGAGGCAAACAGGTTTTTTAACGGCCGAAGCACAAACATCAGTAAAAACGGCGTGTATGTCAAGTTGCCGATGACTACGCCAATTCGAGCCGGCCACACCGTTGAAATTAATTTTCCGCGGACAGAAACGCTGGCAGAAGAGAAGGGGCAATTTGCCCGCATCAAAACAGGTAAGGTCGTACGCGTTGAGCGTCAGGATATCCTGAAGGATGCGAATATAGGCGTTGCAGTCGAATTCGACTAAGACCAACGTAATTGCCTTAATAACTAAATATTAAAGCTCAGCTTGGGGTCAACAGGCAGCAATTTCATAGAGAAGGGCTAACGGTCGAACATGCCGTTAGCCCTTTCTCGTTA
>CAZNXD010000009.1:0-3893 GCA_964576935.1 uncultured Pirellulales bacterium
CTCGGTCAAAATGGCAATCTGCACCTCAGGCGAGCCGGTATCTCCTTCGTGGGTTTCATAATCAGTTATGATTTTCTTCTTTTTTTCTTTGGTTAACATTATTTAGCCAAATCCTTTCCAACAAACATCTTAACATCGGCCGAGATTCGCCTCGACCAGGCAATCGACCGGCCAGTATAGACACTGGCCGCTAAAATCGAATTGGTTATTATAGGGCAGGGCCTGGAGCGATGCAACCTTTTTTCAGGACAAAGCTTAAAACAACTAATCGTCGCTTCCGTCTCCGCTAAAGCTTCCGCCTTCGCAGATGCTCCGGCGGACAAGCCGCCGGACAAGCGTCGCTCGGCCCCCGAGATTCCTAATTATTTATATAGCCACAGAGAACACAGAGAGCACAGAGAATACAAAATTAATCGTCGCTTGGCCCACGGCCCACGTGCTATGTGCTGCGATTATTCATCGCGGACTCCATTGTTACTACTTGCAAATTACTGGGGTGGGCTTAGACTATGGCCTATGGCGAAGAAGAAGGTGGGAAAAAAGACCAAGAGTGCAGGGAAACCCTCATCGCTTGTCGATACGCGGGTGATATACTGCGGGGATAATCTTGAGCAGTTGAAAAAGCTGCCCGAAAACAGCGTTAACCTTATTTATATAGACCCGCCTTTTAACTCCAACCGCAACTATGAGGTCTTCTGGGGTGAGACAAAGGAAAAACGCGCATTCAAAGACCGCCACGCCTCTACTCAGGCATATATCGAATTTATGCGGCCTCGCTGCGTGGAGCTTCATCGCGTACTGAAAAAAACAGGTTCGTTTTATTACCACTGCGACTGGCACGCCTCACACTATGTCAAAATAATGCTCGACCAAATCTTCAGCGAAAACCAATTTCAGACAGAAATAATCTGGAGGCGAACAAACGCCAAGGGATTGGCATTCAAATCCTTCCCGACCAACCATGATTCTGTTTTTTACTACACAAAGAGCAAGAAATATATCTTCAACCGACAGTATTTGCCACACGATGAGAAATATCTCAAAGACTTTTACAAATATGTTGAGCCAGAGACTGGACGCAAATTTCAATTGGCTGATTTGACGAATCCTAACAAAGACAGGCCTAATCTTACCTACGAGTTTCTTGGCGTCAAGCGCGTCTGGCGGTGGACAAAGGAAAGAATGCGGGAAGCATATGAGAAGGGATTGGTCGTACAATCTAAACCCCGTGCCGTTCCTCGCTTGAAGAGGTATTTGGATGAGCAGGAAGGAATTCCAGTCGATAGCATATGGTCAGACATTCCACCGATTCAATCGCAATCAGAAGAGCGTCTTGGTTATCCCACACAGAAACCTCTTGCCTTGCTTGACAGAATTATCAAGGCCAGCAGTAATGAGAATGATATTGTTCTTGACGCGTTTTGTGGGTGTGGAACGGCGCTTGTTGCTGCGGAGAATCTCAACAGGCAGTGGATAGGTATTGATGTCTCGCCGACTGCCTGCCGGGTGATGGCAAAGCGACTGCGTGATGTGTGCGGCATGAAAGAAGATGAAAAGCTCTGGCGGGTTGGACGCGGGTTTGTTGTGCGTGATCTGCCGTGGAGCGAAAAGAAGCTTCGCAAGATACCGCCATTTGAATTTGAAAATTGGGCTGTCATTGCTCTTGGCGGTATCCCAAACAAGGCAAAGGTCGGCGACATGGGAATCGATGGGCGTATTTATCCGGTCTCTGCTATGCCAAAGAAAAAAGCGGGTGAGCTGGACTTCATGGATATGTGGTATCCAATACAGGTGAAACAGAAAGACAAAGCCGGCAGACCGGATATCGATTTATTTGAAACAGCGATGATGCGTGAGGACCGCACAAAAGGATTCTTTGTCTCATTCGATTACTCTAGCGATGCCATGAGCGAAATACAGGCCTTTTTCAAAAGAACCGGTAAGAGTATAATTGCCCTGACCGTCAAAGAGATTCTTGACGAAGAGATAGCCCATAAACTGGCGTAAGATGCGATTATCGCCGCCGGTGGTATTAATGTGCGATTACGGATGAGATTCTAAAGACCGGCAGCAGCAGAGCTATCGCAATAGTACCGATGATGATTCCGAGGATGGTTATCATCAGCGGTTCGATGAGGGTCATAACGCCCTTGATAGAGGCCTGGAGCTTTTTCTCGTAGAACAGCGATATTTTGTCACTGACCTCGCCTAATTTGCCGCCCTTTTCGCCGGCTTTTAGCATCTGGAGTACGCCGGCTGATATCAAAAAGCCGTCCGGTGAAATCTGTATTGATTCGGACAGTTGATAGCCGTCGCGAATCTTGTCGTCAACGGCTTTCCAGAGCCGCTGGAAATAGTAATTGCGGCTGGAACCATGAATGACACGAACGGTATCGAGCAGGCTGACGCCGGTATTGACCATTGTTGACATGATTCTCATGCTGCGGGCCACTACCATGTCAATGAACATTGTACCTATGACAGGGACACGTATCTTCAACATATCGAAGAAACGTTTGCCGGTTTCGGTTCGAGAAAAATAGTACAGCGCGCCGCCGATAACGACAGCGGCGGTAAACAGCATCGTCATAAGCTCAGCATTTCCAAGAAGATTGCTGAAGCCAACCAATACCTGAGTAATCTTTGGAAGAGCAGCTCCCCTGGCTTCGTAGATTTTCATGAATCTCGGCAGTACGAAGAACATGAGCGTTCCGGTGGCGGCAACAGCCATAAGTGCCATGATAATCGGATAGGTCAGTGCTCCTTTGACCTGCTTTCTTGTTTCGGCTTCGAATTCAAGATAGCTGCTCAGGACCCTCAGCATCTCGACCATTTTGCCGGATGCTTCGGAGGCCTTTACCATGCTCACAAACATCGTGGAGAAAACCCTTGGATAAACCTGCAACGCCTTGGAAAAGTTTTCACCGTTTTTGACCATGTCGCAGGCGTCTTCGACTATCAAACGGAAGTTTCCCGGTTCGGACTGCTGGGCAATCGCGTCAAGTGCGTCACTGAGCACCACACCGCTATCGAGCATAACGGCCAACTGCGTGGTAAACATTATCAGCTCGGTCTGCTTGACTTTTACATTTGACAATGTTGGCGAGACAGCCGAGCGAGGCTGTGCTTCGTTTGCCAGGTCCATGTCAAGCGAATCGGAGGATGCGGCCTGGCTGTTTGCAGTTTTGTTAGCCACATAATCAGAAGAACGAGTTTTTGTCGGTGTTACAGCCATGTTTACACTATCAATTCAAATTCAAGGCTCAGTCCTGCTCGCCTTCAATAACCTGAGCGTTTCTGAGAACTTCCTCGATTGTTATGATTCCAGCTTTTACCTTTTCGATACCGTCTGATAAGAGCGGTGCCATTCCCTTTTTGACGGCTATTTTCTGCAATTTTTTCAGGCCGGTACCGTCACTGATGAGCTCTTTGACTTCGTCATCCGGGATAAACAACTCATGAATAGCAATTCGGCCTGCGAAGCCGGTGTTGCGGCACTTTTTACAACCTACACCGGTGAAGTATTTATCAATCTTGAAGCCGGTCTTTTCGACCATCTTGCGTATGCTTGCAGGTGGCTCGTACTCACTCTTACAATTAGTACAGATTTTACGGACAAGCCGCTGAGCAAGAACAGCAATCAGCGAGGCGCTGACCAGATAAGGCGCCACGCCCAAATCAAACAGTCTGATGACCGCGCCGGGCGCGTCGTTTGTATGAAGAGTAGATAAGACAAGATGACCGGTCAGTGCGGCCTGGACCGCGATGTTGGAGGTCTCGGGGTCTCGAATTTCGCCGACCATTATTATGTCGGGGTCCTGTCTTAAAAGAGACCGAAGAGCGGTGGAAAACTTAAAGCCCACGGTGTCACTGACCTGGAACTGGTTAACGGC
>CAZNXD010000009.1:3903-15099 GCA_964576935.1 uncultured Pirellulales bacterium
ATGTTGCATTCGACAGGGTCCTCAACGGTGCAAATGTTGACATCTTCACCGTTGAGCTCGGCTAAGGTTGCGTAAAGCGTGGTGTTTTTTCCGGAGCCGGTCGGGCCCGTTACGAGAATAATGCCGTTCGGCGAACGCATGATGTGGCGATAGAGCTTGAGATTCTCATAGGCGAAGCCAAGTGATTCGAGATTGAACAGCACCTTCTGCGGATTGATGACTCGGATGACTACTTTCTCGCCGAAGTTGCCCGGCATGACTGAAACACGCAAGTCGATTGCCTTACCTTCGACTAAAACATGTATACCGCCGTCCTGCGGCAAGCGGCGCTGGGCTATATCGAGCTCGGCCATAATTTTGATACGAGAGACTATCGCAGAGTGCATCTGATAAGGCGGACGCATCTTCTCGTACAGCTTGCCGTCAACTCTGTATCTGACGCGAAGGCTTTTGTCATCCGGCTCTATGTGAATGTCACTGGCGTTTTCGCGGACGGCGTTGTAAACCACATAGTTAACGAGCTTGACGACAGGCGACTGGCCTGCGATTTCTTCGAGGTCGCCGATGTCCTGGGCAATGTTCTCGATAAGAGTGAAATCTTCCAGCCCGTCATCGTCGATGATATCGTCAATGACAAAGACGTTCGCTGCCGGCAGATACGTTTGCAGCGTGGCCTGGATGTCCTTGGTAGTGGCACAGACGACCTGAACCTTGCAGCCGCTTATACGCCCTATCTCGTCAATCAAAAATACATTCGTCGGTTCGTTTATGGCTACCGTCAGAGCGTCATAGACCTTAAAGAGCGGCAGGACTATATGCTCTTCGAGAAATTCTCTTGGAAGTATCTCTACTGCTTTGGGGTCGCAGAGCTTCGGACTTATCTGCGCATAAGGGACATCATAAGCTTCGGATAAAGCCGCGGCTATCTGGTTATCGGTGCAATAACCCATTTCGACCAGAAGCTCGCCCAGAAGTTTTCGGTGCCCTTTTTGGCTTTGTTCCTGAAGGGCTGTTTCTATCTGCTCTTCGGTGACAACGCCGCGGGCCAGCAATAACTGGCCGAGCTGCATTTTGTTTTTAACTGCTACTTCTGCCATTTTTTCACCTGCAAATATGGCTGTGTAAACCGGTCTTCATTTTGCACTTATGCAAAGCTTTTGACCGCCTCGGCAAGTTCGGCATAGCAATCGAATTCGTTGTCCAGCCGTGTAATTTCAAGAATCTTTTCGCAATTTTCATCGAGGCCCGCCAGCTTGAGTTGGCAGGCATTGTCGTCACAATAATCCCTCGCCCAGAGAAGCTGCTCGAGTCCGGCGCTATCGATAAATCCTGTGCCACGCATGTCAAGAACGACACCGGTTGCACTTTTGCCGATGACTTCGGTTACGGTGTTCTTGAGCTGTTCGACGGCATCTGTGTCCATATCGCCCTGCAACTCAAGAACAGTCACATCGTTATAGTCCTGTGTTTTGATTTTCATCTTATTAATGTCCCCACAGCCACAACTCCATACTGGCTCGAATCTTCGTCGGTATAGGCGTCTTTTAATCCGTCCTGCAGCATATCCCAAAGAAGGTAGATGTCACTATCCAGGAATATGCGGCCGATTTTTTCATCAAACTGTTTGCCGAGTCCGCGTTCGATTTCCTGCATGGCCTGCTCGATGCTCATAGCGTCTCGGTAGGTTCGCTTGGATGTCATGGCATCAAAGCTGTCGGCCAAAGCGAGGATTTTTGCAATCAGCGGTATTTCATCGCCGGACAGTCCGCCGGGATAGCCTTTGCCGTCAATACGTTCATGATGACTAAGTACACCCGGTACAATGTCACGCATCTGCTTTATTGCTCCTAAGATGCCGGCGCCGATGGAAGGATGAGTCTTTATGCAGTTATATTCCTCATCGGTGAGTTTGCCTTTCTTGCGGAGAACGACTTCGTCTACGCCCATCTTGCCGATGTCGTGAAGCAGACCGGCAAGGTATATTCTGTGTATCTGTTCTTCTTCCAGGCTCAATTGGTTCGCAGCCCTTTCGGCTATCCACTTCGCAATGAACGCAACCCTTTCGGAATGACCGCGAGTGTACTGGTCCTTTGCGTCAATGCTGTTGGTCAAGGCCTTTAATGAACCTATCAAAAGGTCTTTGAGGTCTTTGAAGAGTCGGCCGTTTTCGATGAAGACGGCACAGCTATTGGCTACGGAGATAAACAGATTCGCGTCTATGCTGTCGAAGTCGGCCCGTTCCTTTCGGTTTACAGCGACCATTAGACCGATTATATGATGACTGTGAGGCAACGTTGCGGTCACGCCCGGCTGGGTCTTATCTTTGCCGAACAACGGTACGATGATGATATTCCTTACGTTTTCGGACCACTGGTATTTGAAAGGTGAATCGATTTCGCTGTCCAGAAGAGCTTCTTTGCCCTTGTTTATCTGCTCTTCCAGTCTCGAGTGCATAACCGCCGCCATGTGCGGGTCGATATCTATAATTCCAGCTCCTGCGGCAAGGGTAAGTATTCTTTCTCCGGTAGTTCCCTTTTCAAGCAGTATAGCTATGCCCTCTACAGGTACTATCTCAGTAAGACTGTCACAAGCCATTTGTAGATAATTGCAGTCAGGCTCGGTGACCTTCATATTATTGCTCAGCTTGTGCAGCAGGACGAGCTCTTCATATACCTGAGAAAGCTCGTTGCTGACTGTTTCAATCTGCTGCTTGGTTTGAGCGGCAAGCTGAAAGCTCTTGGCCAGCATAATCAGCAATTGCGACATCGCTTCAATCAGCGGCTCCTGGTCCTGCTGCTCGCCCAAATCAATTAATGCTACACCGGCCGGAGTCTCTTCGGCAGAGGCATTACTATCGAGGCCGAGAGCAACAGCAAGATACCCATTGTCAACGAGCAGAACATTCGGTGATTCTTTTTGACTATTTAAGTCTTTGATGGCCGAAGCAGCGGCCTGAGTGATTGAAGATTCATTGCTGTCTAATCCGTCAGCCTGACGTTGCAGAACAAGCCGACCATCGGCATCACAGAGCGCAAAGCTAAAGCCCAGACGGTTTACCCTTTCGGCAAACTCGTCAAAAGCATACAAACGCGCAATCCGCACAGCATTGTCCATGACGTCTGGCATAACCTTCCTCAAAATATGTATCAGCCTTGCTGTGTTATCGAACTTTGATATAGAACATCTTCGATGTCCCGCAACAGCTCCCTCGGACTGAAGGGCTTGCTGAGACACTGAGCAATATCAAGCTGCTTTTTCTTCTCGTCGTCTACGGAAAAACTGCGAGCGGTCAGCATAATCACCGGAGTATTCTTAGTTTCTTCATTTTGCCGCAGCTTCTCTACAAGCTCTATGCCGTTCACTACCGGCATCTGATAGTCCGTGACGATGATATCGGGCTTTTCATTACAGGCCAGTTCGAATGCTTCGGCTCCGTTTGTGGCCGAGATCACTTCGTAACCATTGTTACGCAGCTTTATCGCAACCACATGAACTATGTGAATCTCGTCATCCACCACCAATACCTTTTTGTCCGCCATTATTTACCCTCCAAAGTTGACTTTCTGCCGCTCCTCGGACAAACCTGCCTCCTTAGGTCCATATATATTGTCAACCATTTGCCTCGGCCACAGCGGTCGCAGCAAGAGGCAGCTCAAAGCCGAATGTGCTGCCCTGGTTTACTTTACTGGTAACAAAAACCTTCCCTCCGTGAACTTTTTCGACTATTTGCTTAACCAGGTTGAGACCCAATCCGGTGCCTTTGGCCTGCTTCTTATTCGCTCCGACTCTGTAGAACTTATCAAAGACGTTCTCGATGTCTTCTTCGGGAATTCCAACTCCGGTGTCGGTAACTTTTACTCGAATAATTTCAGCTGTATCGTCGACTTCAGTATCAACTCGGACCGTCCCGCCGTTCTTTGTATACTTGACGGCGTTACTGAGCAGGTTAACAATTACCTGAGACATCATGTCTTTATCTACATACACCTGGTCGAAAACAATCGGCTTTTGTCCTATAACTTCGATATCTTTTTCCTGAGCGAATCCCTTTATCATTTCAAGCTGTTCTTCAATGAGGATTGTCATGCTTACATGCTGCTTATCAATTTTTATAAGTCCCGATTCGATTCTTGCGGTATTCAGGATATCCTCTATGAGCCGGCTGAGCCTGTTGGCCTGGCTTTGGATAACCGAATAGAATTCCTTTCTCGTCTCTTCATCATTAGCTTCGCCGTCGGCGAGCATTTCCGAATAAGCCGTTATCGAAGCCAGCGGAGTCTTCAGCTCATGTGAGACATGGCTTACGAAATCGTTTTTCATCTGAGACACTTCTTTTTCGCGGGTGATATCGTGCATCACAGCTACAACTCCGCAAATTTGCTCGCGCTGGTCATAGACACATGAGACAATACAATCAAACGTCCGCAGTTTATCTTTAGCAATAAATTCCAGCTCTTTCCTGGTTGCACGACTCTTGCTGTTTCTGCTATGGCTGAGGAATTCGACGAACAGCTTTTTGTCATCCGGTATAAGCTCATTTAAGGGTTTCAGCAGAGAGTTTTTATAGTCAAAACCAAATATCTTTCCGGCCACCTCATTTGCCATCAGCAGTCTGTCAGAGGCGTCGGTCACGATGACCGCGTCGCGGATGCTGTATATAATTGCCTCCGTATTTTGTTTTTGCCGATTTGCCAGCTGAATCTGGATTTGCAGCTGGTTGTTTTGCTCTTCGAGCGAGAGGTTTTGCTCTGTGTAACTTTTGATGCACGTACCGAGAGCCTCGGTGAGTTTGTCAATCAGAGCCGGTCCCTGAGTATGCACAAATCCCGACTTCTGGTTTAGCTGGTCGATGACCGACGTAACCGACCCAAAGATTCTAATCCACGACCAGCTAAGCCAGAGAGCCACGGCAACCGCTGCAATGCAGCAAAGGACGCCAAAACCAAACAGGCGCCACCCCATTCCGAAGCCAACGTGCCACCAATGAACAACCCCGCCTACTGATAAAATCAGCAGGCCGAGGGCTATCCCTATCGTTACCGCAGGGGCCAGATTAAGTTTCTTAAAAACCTGCACAGCTAAATCCTTTAATAACTCCTATTGCCGCGAGCGCCTCCGTGCGCATTGCAATATCAAAATCCCTTAATTAGGGTTTTGTCATTTATTTTACGTTAACTATCTCTTCTAAAATCTTCCTGCGAAGGCGTTCTGCCTGCGGGAAATTCGGGCGCAGTTTAATGATGTTCTCAACTTCCGCCAACGCGGCTTCGTAGTAACCGTCTTTGCAATACTGCTCGGCTATGGCAAGACGGCCTTCGAAAATTTTTGTTCTGTTGACAATGTTAAGACTATCGTGTGCGCCATCGACAACCTGTTTGATGTCTTGAGCTGCACCTTCGTCGGCATACACCTCGGGATCTTCAATGATGTGCGGTGTAATCAGTATTATCAGCTCTTTGCGAGTGACGGTATCCTTGATCTGCTGAAATAAACCACCTACGAGCGGCAAATCACCAAGCACGGGCACCTGTGAATGTGCCTGGCTGACGTCATCTTTAAACAATCCGCCGATGACAATAGTTCTGCCATCCTTGACCATAATATTGGTAGCCACAGTGGTAGCATCTTTACTTGGCAGAACAAAGTTGCCGGATACTGTAACAGAGCCTGTACTCTGTTCAGGATTAATCTCCATCCTTGCATACATAGGGTCTGAATTTCAGTTTTGTACCGCTCTCAAGAAATTCGACCTGCTGAACAGCACCGTCGGCACTTATCTGTGAAGTTGTTACGTAGCCGTCCTCAGAACCAATCAGGATGTGTCCGGCCTGTTTGTTCAACGCCAGAATCTTCGGATTAGCCAGAACAGTCGTGTCGGTAATGCTTTCCAGTGCTCTCAAAAAGCCGCTGATATCATCAATGCTGAAAGCAGCAGTAATACCCGTAGTAACAGCGCTGCTTCCGCCGCCTGAAGCACTGGCAAAACCGCTCTGTGTAATCCCTTCTTTTGAACCTCCTAACGTTAAAGTCGCACCGGCAACGGAACTCAGGTCAATTCCGAATTCAGTTATGTCCTTAAGCTGAGCTTCCAGAATTGTTACTTCAAGCAGTATGGCCGGAGGTCTGATATCGACCTGCTCGATTACGGCAGTGACTCTTTCGAGGTTCTCCGGATAGTCGTAAACGATAAGCATGTCATGCATGGCCAGTGTATCACCGCCCTGACCGGCTTCAATGTCTATTGCCGCGGCTGTTGAGGCCTCTACGATTCCATCGGCGCTCAGTGCCGGCCGTATCAGCTTTCTCATCTCGGTCGAATTGACGTAATACAATGTATAGACCCGCTGCTCCATACGGTCGGGGTCACTTTTGATTTTCTGGTACTCATCAGCCGTATAGACATTGATAAAGTTGCCCTTCTGCTTGTACTTGAACTGATGTCCAAGTATAGCTTCCAATGCCTCTTCAAACGTCACGTCGTACAGGCTGGAAACAGTAACTATGCCGTCGACGCCGGCTGAAGGTACAATGTTCTTCTGATACTTTGCCGACAAAAATCGCAAGGCA
Organism: uncultured Pirellulales bacterium; assembly: GCA_964576935.1. Lineage (GTDB taxonomy): Bacteria > Planctomycetota > Phycisphaerae > Sedimentisphaerales > Anaerobacaceae > CAYMOE01. Next base: position 10,471 of record CAZNXD010000009.1, read on the forward strand.
TCCTTAATGCTCATGTCCTTCTTGAAACTGAGCGACTGTATCGAGCCCAGATTCATATCATCGCCGACCGAAGGAGTCGGCGGCGTGGTTGATGTAACCTCCGCTACAGCGTAAAGTGGGGTATCTTGCGTCGATTCAACTTCTCCGACTGCAATCGCCCCGGCCAGAACAACCGCAACAGTCCAGACTACAAAACGACTCGTTGTTCCAAATACCGGTCTTTCTTTCTGCTTACTCATTTTTAAGCTCCTTTTTTTACTGCCTTACAGGCAGGCCGTTTTAATAAGGTCACAACTTCTAATTACTGTTCTGAAACGTCTTGCTTGTCTTTCAGCCTTAGTTCAACTTCTGTTTCTTCAACTTTGACAATTACAAGGTTTTCTTCTATCACAGCCACTTCACATTCGTATTTCTTCACACCATCCGGCACAATTATTTTGTCACCCACCTTCAAAAGCTTATCATTGATAAATGCTTCGGGCTCATCGCCCGTTACTATCGCATCGAGCTTCAACATCTCGGCAATTCGCCTTACATTGCCCCCTCCGCTACCGGAAGAGAGAACATTTACCTGCTCGCGCGAGCCGAACATTGCCGAGTCCATCTGAAAAAAGTCACGCGACAGGACATCATGCCTGCCCGCAATGAACGGCAACCTAATAAATGAGACTTTCGAATCAGAGGCCGCCTGCCGTGTTTGCGAGCTCCTACTTGACGGTAAAACAGCCGCCTGAGCCGACCGCGGTGATTTGTTCCGCAATAACCTGACCCACATAAAAACCATCACGACAACCAATGCTACGGCGACGAAGCTCTTTTTCTTTTGAGCTGCAAAACGCCCCATTATGCTGCCGGCTTTGCCGTTTTTATTTGTAAAGTTCTGTCTCATATTGCCGCTCACATGTTTCGATTCATTAGTCCTGCTCAGCACCGGCTCTGTGGTAGATTACGGCTTCGGTCTCCATAGTCACCACGCCGGTCAATTCTCTGTCATTTGAAAGTTTGAATTTTTCAATTCTGACTGCACGATCCAGGCTCTGCAAAGACTGATAGAACGCACGTACCTGGCCCAAACGGCCTTTACATTTCATCGTTACCGGTATACAGTTAAGCTTCTCGGTCTGTATCTCCTGCTGAGGCTCTATCATTTGCTCTGTCAGCTGATGCTCGTCCATAAGTCCCGCTATCCTGCCGAGGAACTGCCCGAGGTCCGCCTGGGCAGGCATCTTGAGGTCGTAACCGCTGACTTTGGTTTTCAGTTCATCGAGTGTTTCGTTTATGCTTGGCAGCTGCATGGCTTTGTTATTGGCGCTGCTGATTACCACCTGCTGCTGCGACTGCTGCTGCTTCATCAACTTGGCCTTGTCACGCAACGGCAAAAACCACAGAAATACAAAAACGCATAACAGCACCACAGCAGTGACAATCGCCACTGTCTGTTTTCTCTCACGAAACCAGGTTGTTATTATGTCTAAATTCATATAATTACATCACGGCACAACCGGGCCCTGTTCCTGCAATTGATAATTTGCCAGATAGCAGTTTATTTCGAATTCACTGACTTCTTTACTCTGCCGGGCGTCTCTGGCGCCTATCTTAAGCTGTTTGTTGCGAGAGAATGACAATGACACCGAACAGAAATAGTCCGACTGCTCCAGCTTGCGAACAAGCTCTCCGACATCCGATGTCTCCGCGGCAATGCCTTTTAAAATCACTTTGAATCGCACCTTGCCGAGCGGTTCGGAGCCGCTTTTAGCCGAACCTGCACGTGCGACTCTTATGCCCGAAGCCGGGCGTTTTTTCTGCTGGGAATCCTCGAACTTTTTGGCTTCGAAAGAAACTTCACTCAGTACGAGATTATTGCCTATCAGATAACTCAGCTCAGAAATCACGTTTGGAATGTTCAGTCCGGAATCAAGTGCATCCAGCAAGTCTACCTGCTTTTTGATTTGCTGAATTTCGTACTCGAGCTGCCGGGCCTGCTGCAGGGTTGCCTCGGCCTCGGCTATCCGCGGCTGTTGTTGCGCAAGCCTTGCACGGGCTTTGGAGACCCCGCTGCCGGTGAAGAAGCTCCACGCTACCATCACCGCCAGCAAAACGCCAAGCGCGATGTACTGGCCCTGAAGGCCGACTTGCCTGCGTCTGCCGCTCTTATACCATTCTGGAAGCAGGTCAATATCTTTCATAATTCAAATTCCTTAGGCCTCCATTATTCCGGCACTGCTTTGAGACCCAATCCGACAGCGACCGCCCATTCACAAAGTGACGCGCGCTTGTCGCTGTTGAAATTTACATCAGCCATGTTGAAACCTCTGAAAGGCTCGGCAATTTCCACTTCGACAGTCAGCTGACGCTTTAGTACATTTAGAAGAATATCTTCATACGCGCCGCCGCCGGAAAAGATTGACCGTTCGACGCGTTTGCCTCTGAACGTCACGGTGTAATACCTGAAGCACAACGATATCTCCCTGGCCAGTTCCTGAGCCACCGCGCCCACCGCATCAACAACAGCCTGACGCGTCGAAACATCAATGCCCTGCTGAACGGCGGTTGCCACAGATGCCGAATCTGTGCTTTTTTCAGATGCTTTCGAGCATCGCTCTACACGAAGCGTAGCTCGCAGAACTTCAGCTTCTTCCGGACTGATGCCGAGTTTTTCGGAGATTTGCTTATCAAACCGCTCCCCTCCAATCGGTATCTCCTTGATGAAGCTTATCTGGCCGGATTTACCGAATACTACCGACGTATGGCGGCTGCCGACATCGATAAAAACCATTGTTTGTTCCTGGTCTTCCTGACGGCGGAGCGACCGGGTGAAACTCCTGAACAGAGCATACGGTATTGTGTCTATGGCCACAGGGACAAGGCCCGTCTTTTCAAGCAATCCAATGTGTTCGCGTATGGACTGGTCGCTTGCCGCAAATAGTATCAGTTCATTTTTGACTTCTTCGCCCTGAGTGACCTGTCCGACGACGAGGTAATTGACAGAGTCCTCGTCGCTGTCGAAACCAAAACGCTCAGCCGCCTCTTTTCGAAGGGCCTGTTCAGTAGCCCGCTCATCCATTTGCGTCAAGCGCAGGCTTGTAACGCGCAGCTTTTCATTGGGCAGTGCCGTAACAACTTTGCGGCCGGAGAATTTGCCCTTGGCCAGCATCTTTTGCACCGCCGAGACGACAAAATCATTTCTGGCCTCAACATCGTCACCAATGCCGGTCTCTATCCGGGTCTTTTCCGCGGCCAGTACTTTCAGCGCCGCACCGGTACCGGCCAACTGGACCATGTTGATGGTGTTGTGGCCTATATCCAACCCGATAGGCCAGCAATTCTGATTGGCAAAAGACAAATTAACCAACTTATGTCACCCTCACTTATTGCGTAATTGTTATATATCCGGTAACCGGCTCAACATTAACTACCATCGTTGAACCGCCGGCACTGAGATTCACCGCGCCGCTATTCAACGGATTATCACTTGCGTTAAACGGACTGCCTAAATAATCAAACTTAACGGTTTCGGTCGTATCAAAATCCACAGAGCTGATGTCAACCCGGCTAAGCCTGCTGTCCGTGGCAAAATTTACAACATAATCAAATCCTTTTTTGACAGGATGCCCGATGACTCCGTTTGAGTCTTCGATTTGATAACTCTCGTTGGCCGGGTCAAAAACTACTGAGTACTTTGTTCCTCTGCTGATTGCCATGCTCTTGGCATACTCGAGGTCCGCGGCGATGACATTCGCCCCGGAGCGAAGCTGCATACTCGAACCCGATACGGCAAACGGCAGCGCCATCATTGCCGCTATCGCAAGAATCACCACTACAAGTATCATCTCTGCCAGGGTAAAGCCCCCGACACCGCTGCGCCGAGCCTTAGCAAAGGTCATACCCGAATCAGTTTGCTCATGCTTTATAGATTTCATTTTGGCCGTCCTCACTTGCCCTTTTTGTGGCTGCTTAGCGCACAGTCTGTCTTGATTCTTCTTGTTTTTCGACCCTTTTGACACATGCCTTTATTCGTCTTTAAGCCGCTCAAATCACACTTTTGATGCTATGGCACCCAGCCCTTTACGGCTGAATATGTTCATCGATTTTCTGGACTAAACTACGTGCGTTCGTTCCGGAAATAACACGTAATAACAACGTGAAACCACACGCACTAAAATCCAAATCAACAGAATCGATGCAACCGTTAGAACTGCGTTTCAGGACGAAAGAGCCGACAGGCACCTTAGTCCGCTTACGATTTGAAATCAGAGCTTTTTACTACTTCTAAATTCTGACTTATCTGGTGTGCTAAGGCCGATAAGCACCCTCTCAAAACAAGCGTTATGAGACGTGCATGGTTTCTAATTTCTTCTAATATCTTTGAAAAAAGCACCGGCTGCCTGGTTCCACTTTTCCTGCTCTCCCGCATCGGACCACAAGTACACCGCCGTCTTGGCAGGCGCAGCCGTTATTTGAATATCACGCTGGCCGTCTTCATCGAACTTCCAATGCGCAACAAGGCCGCCGATACTTTCCGAACCGTTCTTAATCAGAACAATATCATTAGCGTCAAGCGCCTGATTATATATTCGAACATCATCAACCAGGCCGTCCCAGTATCTGCCTCGCGCCTGAGCGTTTTCA
>CAZNXD010000010.1:0-14702 GCA_964576935.1 uncultured Pirellulales bacterium
CAGTACCACCGATGCTATAAGAAATGAATTGTTGTGATGCTGCTCGTGCGCCGGGAATATCAGATTGTTCAATACCTCACAGCAGGAGATAGTCGAGTTATCACCTAAAAACGAATTGATAAGTCTCGCTCCGTATTTGAGATTGGAATTTCGGCCGAGGATGAATCGCACGGCCTTGCAGCCATAGAATATATGACAGCCAAATCCAACGATTCCGTTGACCATCTCAACGCCTTCGCCGATTTGTACAGGCTCATCTTCGGATGAGTTAATGGTGAGGTTTTTGAGCTTGTTGGCGCCTTTGATATAGCAATGTGAGCCGGCCTTGACGTCTTTTAGAATGCGGCTGTTCTTTATTACGCACTGGTCGCCGACTGTGCTGTAATATCCGCGTCTCGAATCAAAACTATTCTGTGTAATTTCTTTAAGCTTTTTCTGCATAGCTGTGTCGTCGCGATACTTTGCCCAGACGTACGCATCGGCAGGTATCATACCATCGAAAGGTATAACATCGCGCGAGCCTGTCTCGTTCATTAAATCGAGCATTACCCGCACGTCTTCGGATTCGCCGTCTTTGATGATTCCGTTTCCGAATTTAGCATGATTAGTCGTGTGCATTTCGTCGATGTTGGCAAGGATACAGCAGTCGCCGATTATATAATGCGCAAGATAACGAACGTCGTGGATAGCAACGTCATCACCAATATCGCAGGCAACTATTCGGCTGTTGGTGATACCGACCGGAAGCTGCAGGTCATGATGCTCGAGGACTGCTTCTGTTAGTCTGCCGATTCGAATAAAGCCGAAAAGCTCATTGTTCCTTATCTGGGTGGTGTCAAACTCGTCGGTGACGAATATCTTGTCCCAGTTCCCGCAGTAGTTGCCGTTTTTTACGAGCATCTCGACTTCGTGCGCCTTGAGATGCCGCCAGGGTTTTGATGACTTGGTGAACTGCTCGTTGCGGAGATACCACTGGTCCTTTCCGTCGGGGAGATACTCTTTGGGAATGAATTCTCCACCAAGGCCGCCGGTGGCAAGAAGATTTACAGTATCCATATGTCTGCTCCGGTCAATGATATGTAGTGAGTTCTTTGCTGCCTGCGCTTGGCTGGTAATAGCGCCGCTTTATTAGTATTGCCTTAACTTTCCCTGGTGAGTCGGTATCTTTCATCCAGCGCAAGGCGTCGAATGCTACCATTTTTAGCCTTTTATGTCAAACATCAGTGGATTTACTTTTTGTCGGAAGCAAAAAATAAGCATCATGCATAAATGATGATTAGTCAGCCTTATGCAAGGGATTAGGGCATGCTTATCAAAAGTCAGGTTTAGAGCTGGATGTACTCTTTGGGTTTGAAGTTTGTTTCCATAGTCCAGGGAGCGGCCTTGCCGTTCTTTAGACAATAAATGACAAGTACTTCGTAGCCTTCCCTGTCGACCCACTCTTTTAAGAATGGATAGTCTTTGACAACCTGCTTTTTTAATTCCAAATCTTCGAGCACCTCGACTGTGCCGTCGATGCGAACCTGCAAACCTTTCTCCGGACTATAAAAACACATCTGGACTTGCGGATTGGCCTGAAGCTGGGCGTGCACGTTTTTGTTTTCGCCGGTAGTGAACAGAATGCCTTTATCATCGGCGCGGTAGAGCATCATCATTCGCACGTGAGGCTTATTATCCGTTGCGGTGGCTAATGCGAAGACCGGATTGGCTTTAATGAATTCGAGGATTTCTTCTCTTGTCATTTGCCTTACCTCCCTCTGATTTAGTTATTAATCACACGCCGTGATTCTCTCTCTGTTCTGCATGTACGGCCGAAGGACGGTCGGTATTGTTATCGAGCCGTCGGCGTTCTGGTACAATTCGAGAATCGGAATGAAAATCCTCGGGCTTGCTATAACGGTATTGTTCAGTGTATGGCAGAAGATGTTCTTTTTCGTTTCTGGGTCTTTGTAGCGAAGGTTCATTCGTCTGGCCTGGAAGTCGTAGAATTTACTTGCGCTATGTGTCTCGCAGTAATTTTTGCGCGATGGCATCCATGCTTCGATATCGAATTTTTTCACCTGGCCTCTGCCTAAATCGCCGGTGCAGACATTGACAATTCGGTACGGCAGTTCAAGGGCCTGCATTACGCCTTCGGCGTTGGCAAGAATTTCCTGATGGAATTTGTTGCTTTGCTCGATACTGTTTTCACATACGACGACCTGTTCGACCTTATCGAACTGGTGGATTCGGTACAGGCCGTATGTGTCTTTGCCGGCTGCGCCTGCTTCGCGCCGAAAACAGCTCGACATTGCGACGAATTTTTTGGGCAGCTCATCTGCTTTTAGAATTTCACCCATATGATATGCGGTGAGCGGCACTTCGGCGGTGCCGGCGAGGCTAAGATGGTCTGCTTCCATTTGGTAGGTCTGCTCTTCGGAGCCGGGGTAATAACCGGTTCCGCGCATAGCTTCGTCGCGCATCAAAAGCGGAACCGACATCGGCTCATAGCCTCGCTCAACCATATAGTCCATCGCGAAACGCAGAATAGCCCAGTGCAAAAGTGCGCCGTCGCCTTTGAGGAAATAATTGCGTGTACCCGCTAACTTAACGCCCCGTTCGATATCGATTATTCCAAGCGCCAGACCTAACTCGAGATGGTCCTTCGGCTCAAAGTCGAATTCTCGCACCTTACCTTCTTTTCGAATCTCGACATTTTCGGTATCGTCTTTGCCGAGGGGGACATCGTCATCGGCAGGTGCAGCAACCTGTTGCATCAATGCACCAAACTCCGGTTGTAACTTCTTGATATTATTAGACCACTCTTCTTCTTCTACTTTGAAAGTCGCAAGCTTTTCTAAAGCTTCCTGTTTTTCAGCACCTGTCAGCTTAGGAATAGACTTGCCAATCTTATTTTTTATAGTCTTACTGTTTTGAAGTAATTGACTTACTTTCCTGAGAGCATCGTCAACTTCCAACAATCTATCTATGTCTACGCCAATGTGTTTATCTTTAGCTGCTTTTTTGAACCGCTCCGGGTTTTCTCTTATGAGTTTAATATCAATCATGGCTCGTATCTCTTGACGATAACAACGTTATTCTGGCCGCCGAATCCGAACGATTCGTTTACGGCGATATCGACCTTGCATTCTCGCGGCTGGTTCGGGACATAATCCAAATCGAGCTGCGGGTCGGGGTCGTTAAGGTTCATTGTCGGCGGCAATATATTATCACGAATCGCCAGGACGCAGGTAATTAATTCCGCCGCACCTGTTGCGCCAATAAGATGGCCCATCATGCTCTTTACGGAACTTGCGGGGACGCTTTTGGCCTTGTCTTTGAAAACCTTCTTTAGTGCAAGAGTCTCAATCGAATCGTTCTCAGTGGTACTCGTGCCGTGCGTATTGACATAATTTACATCGGCATAGCTTATACCGGCGTCTTTCAACGACGCTTCAAGTGCCTGGACGGCACCCCTTGCTTCTTCGTGCATATCGGTGACTCTGAACGCATCGGAGCTGCTGCCGTAGCCAATCAATTCAGCCAGTATCCGGGCGCCGCGTTTTTTAGCGTGGTCCAGTGACTCCAAAATCAGTATCGCGGCACCTTCTCCGATTACAAAACCGTCACGGCTTTGAGAAAAGGGACGAGAAGCGGTTTCGATATCGTTGTTTCTTGTCGAAAGCGCGGTCAGTCTACAGAAGCCCGTCATGCCCAGAGGATGAATCATCGAATGGGCACCGCCTGCTATCATAACATCAGCGGCGCCTTTTCGAATCATTTCCATCGCTTCGCCGGCGGCCTGGGTGCTTGCGGCGCATGCGGTAAGGCAGCTTCGCGTCGGTCCACGCGCGCCGGTCATAAGGGCAATATGCGCAGCAGGCATGTTTGGTTCCTGCTCAAGCTCACACATTGCGCTCATTTTCCCGAAGGCAACTTCAGCCCATTTGTTCCAGTCCATCCGGTGGTTTTCGTTGTCCCAGCCTTTGACGATTGCATCAAAAAAGACATCGTTATCAACCGAGCCTTCGCCAGCGCCGAGGTATATGCCCATCCTGCTTCGGTCGATGCCGTCGGCAGGCTTGTCGGTCTCGATGTCAATCTTTGCCTGTTTGCAGGCCTGGGCTGTCGCACCAATAACAAAACCGCTGCCCCGGTTGCTGTCTTTGTGCAGCTGAGGATTCTTCGTGTATTTGCTCAGGTCGTAGTCTTTGACCTCTGCGCAGAAAGTTGACGGGAATGTCGAGGCATTGAAGATAGTCGTATAGTTAAAGCCGTTTTTGCCCGTCAGCATGCCCTGCCAGACCGTCTCTACGTCATGGCCCATCGGGCAAACTAAACCCATGCCGGTTATTACAATTCTTTTACTCATATTTAATATTTTTTCAGAACAATTGCTGCGGTTTGTCCGCCGTATGTGTAGCTGCAGCACAGCACATAATTAATTTCTTTTTCAATTGGTTGATTTGAGATATTCAAATTACAGCCGGCCGCTTTCGTATCACAATTTTTCGCAGCGGGGATTTTACCGTCGCGTATTGCACAGACGGCGGCGATTACGTCAAGGGCCCCTGCCGTTGCTCCGGTGTTACTTAGCATACTCTTTGTCGGCCAAACGGGAATATCCGAGACCGCATTACCAAGTATAGATTCGATGGCTTTACTTTCGGCCAAGTCGTCCTGCGGTATGCCGGTACCGTGCGGAATAATTAAATCCAAATCCTTCGGCTGAATCTGCGCTTCGGCTATTGCTTTTTCAATTGCTATAGCAATACCTTTGCCGTCGGGTTCCAGATGTTCGTAAGCGGTGTTTATATTATTGCTTTCGCCGAGGCCGATAATCTCAGCGTAAATTTTTGTGCCTCTGGCTTTGGCTTTATCGAGATTTTCAACTATGACCATACCCGCTGCTTCGCCGAAGACCGAGCCTTTTGCATCGGTATCGAAGGGTCTGCATGCTTTGGCCGGGTCGTTGTTATTTTCAGAGGTTGTTCTTTTTAGCAGCATCTGTCGAATCATTACAATTGGATTTACTTTTGCCTCGGCGGCTCCGGTCAGTGCGATGTCACTATCGCCCCGCGCGATGATGTCACGTGCTTCGCTGATAGCCAGTATGCCGCCTGCTTCGGCGCAGGTGATGCTGTTACTCGGGCCCTGGATGTCGTGAATGATACCTATGTGGCAGGCAAGCATATTCGGCAAATACTTAAGCAGCCATAACGGTGTTACCGATTCGAGACCGTCTTTACCCCACTTACGAATATCAAATTTGCCGTCGGTGATACTTACCGCTACAGCAGGTGCCAGCTCGACCAAATCACAACTAATAAGCCCGGTGCCAAGAATAATCGCGGTTCGCGTCGGGTCGATATTAACTTCGCCTGATTCAGCGGCCTTTGTAACAAGGCCAGCATCTTCAATCGCTTCTTTAGCGGCGGCAATTGAAAGCTCGATGTCACGGCTCATCAGCTTGGTGCTTTTGCGGAAACTCTTGGGGATATAATCGCGGATTTTGAAGTCTTTGACTTCGCCGGCGATTTGGCAGCTAAAGCCGGCAGGGTCAAACGCCTGGATTCTGTCGATTCCGCAGACGCCTGCGCATAGTCCTTCCCACAACTGCTTGCTGGTATTGCCCAGCGGGCTTATCGCACCGATGCCGGTTATTACCGTTCGAGCCGGGGCCACTTAATCATTCTCCGTAATTTCGATGCCCTGCAGAAGCGACTGGAATGTGTCGGTAAAGACAAAATTTTCTTCGGGGAATTGTTTGCCTGCCAGGTTCTGATCGATGTGACTGAACATCAAACTGATTTCGGCGATTGTTTTATCTTCACAAGTGATAGTCCCGCTGATGCTCGCGGCTTCGTCAGTGATAGATTCTATTTTGGCTTCGAGCTTTAGTGTGTCACCCGGCCTGACGTAATGGAAGAATACACATTTGTTAATCTTGGCCAGTATGACCTTCTCCTGGAAGTTCCTTGCCTGGCCGACGAGTATCCCGGCCGTCTGGGCCATCGCTTCAATCATCAGACATTCGGGCATTACGGGAAAGCCGGGGAAATGGTCGTGCAGATGCTCCTCGGCCTGGGTCACGTTTTTAACAGAGACCGCCCTTTTACCGCTTTCGAACTCAATAAATTTGTCTATCCATATCCATCGCATGATTTGCCGCCATTAAAGCAACGGCAGGAAAAGCCGCTGCCATCCTGCCGTAGAAGAACTAAAATCAAACCGCCGGCTCACGCCGCATTGAGCTTCATATCAACAAAGTTCACCACCGAATTGACCGTAAACAAATCGCCGAGCTTGTTAATGTCAGGGTCCTTCTCGAATTCGGACATGTCCGTATGCGGCATATTATCTTTTAATTCCTTTAACCCTTTTTCGGTAAGCTTGCCGCCACTGACGAGCTCGTCATTGCCCATCATGCTCTCAGCCGGAAATAGCTCTTCGCGCGGGATTTTTATCCCGAACGCTTTTTCCAGCCTGAACACGATATCGAGAAAATCGATACTCTCGGCGCCGAGGTCACCCATCAAAGTTGCCTCACCGGTAACTTCGTCGTCGTCGACTCCAAGAGCGTCGACCAAAACTTCCTGAACCTGACTGAAAACTTCTTCGCGACTGGTGCCCATCCCGTTTTGCCTCCAGCAAATAACTAATTAACCAATTAACCACTCACCAATTAACCATTTAACCAATTTTCAGCAGTTCCCAGCGTTTTTTTATTTCTTCTATTATTCTGGCGTCGGTCGCAGCCATTTTGGCATCTTCGTCCGCCAGGTTGAAATGTCTCAGGCCGAACCTGGCCTCGACGATTTTTTCATCGCCGCATCGGCCGAAACCGCTGAAGCTGCTAATGTTCTCTTCGAGCGTCTTGGCCTCGACAGTATACTCAATTTGTCCGCCCGGCGCAAGAAAACTCTTATATTTTACATTCCGGGCCGTCTCGAGCAATACCATACTATGCGCAAAATCCTCGGCATCTCGAACCAGCCACGATGCTGACTCAATCAGCCCTTCCAGCAGCAGCACGCCCGGCAGAACTGGAAATGTGGGAAAATGGTCGGCCAGGTACTCCTCGGCCAGCGAAACGTTTTTTATGGCCTTGATTCGCCTGCCCGGCTCCAACTCAATTACCTTGTCGATGAGTATAAATCGCATAATGGCGGCAATTGTAGCGAACGAGCCGCCCTTTTCCAGTATTTTTTGCCCTGTTAGGCAGGTGTGAATCGTCGGAAAACCGATAGGACTACCCATGAGCAATGAGAAGTATTGCCCCGTCCCTTACTGTCGTTATAATACCGGTTACCAATATAAGGGTGACCATGGGACTTTGACCGGTCGGCCGCCCGCACCGAATAGTTGTTCATATTTCAGGATGTTTATGAGTCGGACCTCCAGCCCAGAACGGTTCCGAAAAGTTTCTTCTGTCATCTCTCTGCTTTTCTTTTCCGTCACACTCTCACTCGGAAAACCTCACGTTACAACCCCAAGAGGGGAAGTTGTCGTTTTCGTTTTGGACAGTTTCTTTGAAGGGGAAGAAAGCCATGGAGACCTCGTAGCACGCCTGATAGAGAAGAACTGCACATCACCACTGCGGTTGAAACGCAAAGACATTGTACTTGTGCGTGGAGGACTAGAATCCGGGTACTTAGTCAGGTTGAACGAAGTCCTAAACTATGCTACAGCCCAACCCAAGGAACATGTGGTGGTTAACATCAGCTTAGGTAGTAACAATTATGACTACACAGAACATACAATTATCAAGCGATTGTTCAACCTCGGTGCGGTCATTGTTGCTTCAGCGGGTAACTCCAATAGTCCCAGCAAGGTATATCCAGCCGCATATGAAGAGGTAATTGCGGTTGGGGCGATGGATTCTTCGGGGGGCAAAGAAGATTACTCAAATTACGGCAGTTATATTGATTTAGTGGCGAAGGGACGCGGGCGGATGAAAATTGAGAATAAATCTGAAGTACAAAGCCCTATAGTCGAAACGACTATCATTATACGGACCGGTACGTCCTTTGCTGCGGCTCGCGTTACAGCCTTGGTCGCGGATATCCTTGCACGCCGTCCGGATTTTTCGAATCAAGAAGTGCTTAAGGTATTGAAGGACACATCAGATCCTTTCTCTCTCGGTCAATATCCGCTTTCTAATACTGCCGGTAGAATAAACCCCGTCAGGTCTCTCCTTGCCATAGATCCTGTTTTTAGAAAGCAATATGCCCAAAAGCAATCTTTTGAGAGAGTCGTTGCAGTTGTGAGCATTGTGGGATGCGGCATACTCGCTGTCTCTGCACCATTTATGTTTTTGAGGGCGGTGAAGCAAGACAAAATAGCTTCGGCAATTAGGAAACTATTATATGCGCGATATCACCTGGCAGAGACAGAAGAGGAAATCGGACAATTAGGGGCAATCGGTTTTCAGACAAAATTTGTGCTGGGACAGGAAGGCCTGGCTGACTACGACACTTTGCAAACCAGATTGACTCGACTTGCCCAGTATCAAAAGAAGTACGAGATGGAAATAAAAACGTCTATAGAAAATTTATACCGGCTCGGTCTTGACGACTCTAAGATAAATAAACTTCTGGCAAAATATAGTGCTATCTGAGCGGTCATTTCTTTCAACTCTGAAGGCGGAGAATATCAGGCACGTGAATGCAAATAAGCAAATGAAAGTTAGATGTTGAGGCACCTGCCCGGCTCCAACTCAATTACCTTGTCGATGAGTATAAATCGCATAATGGCCGCAATTGTAGCCATCAGGCAGGAGTTTCCCAGCATTTTTTTAGTTTTCTCGCACTTAGAGATTACCTGATTCGCAAGTTAGAGCGCTATTGTCCACTCAGGCGGGCCTGCTCAATACGCACCGGCTCAAGCTTTTTAATGCTGGAGCGAAGCTGCATCGACTTTTCAAACGTGGCCAAAGCCACGGCTAACAACATTCCCGCCGCCGCGGTCAGCCAGGAAAGGAACGGCCCGTTAAGAAACCATAGATAACAAGGCCATGAGATAAGCACCATCTCAGCTCCGTCAGTGCAATGCTTGATAACTGACGGCCACATGTGAGGATGCGGAATGTGGTAGGTATTATATTGATCGTCCTGGGTTACCCAGTCGTCATACTTGCCGAACTTGTCCTGAAATCTGTCGAAGTCGTATTCTTTGGATACCTTCGAGAGCAAATTGCCTTCTATGTCAAAAAACCATTCGTTCTCATAGCCTGCCAACTGTATACGACCTTGCCCGTCAATCAACAGGTGAGCTCCCTTTACCTTAGGACAGAACCACCCATTCTGAAAATTGCCGTCTTTGTCATAAACCTGGATTCTCTGGTAGAAGGTGGAACGAAGAACAATGTGTTCGTTGTCCACCGCAATACCCTCAGGCTCGGCTATGGGAAAACACCATTCGCCCGAGACCACCGGTTTACCGGGAATAACAAAGGAGTCGAACACAAGGCCCGACATAAAGCTGGTGAATCCTAAAAAGATAAGGACACCGGCGATAATATAGACTGCTTTGAACACAGGGGGTCGAGTTTTTCTCGGCTGAACATATTCATGACCGATACGCTTGCGTATTGTTGCTTTGAGCCCACGGAAAGCACCAATACCGGCAAAGGTCAATATAAAGGTAAAACCAAACAGCCAGAAACACGAAAAGAGTATCCCGAACGCGGTAAAAAGCTCTTTACCCGACTGTTTGTCACGGCTGAGGATATTAATTATCCAAAGCGACTCGCCAATAAGAAACACTGTGACACCAATGCCGAGGATTAGCTTTTCGCCCAATGTGAATTTAACTTTCCTTTCACCACCAGCGAGAGAATCTATTTGTTGCGTTTTCAACAACTCTTTTCTGACGCCCTCGAACATCTCCCGCATAGCGTTGGAAAATAAATATGGAAAAAACACAAAGAACACGGCGAAAAAAAAGACAACCCAGAATCCTAATGCAAAGGCAAATATCATTCCGATTCGTGTCGCCCATTTCCAAAAGAGGGCATTTGCTTTTGCCCAGCCGGTAATTTCCACTTCCGGCGTGACAGTCTTTTCACAAAAGAACTCCCTGTATGCCAGATAAAGCTGTCTGGCACCAAGAACGACCATAAATATCGGCACTATCATGTACCGCCATACGAATTCCGGCTCTTCAAAAAGGGCCGTCCAGCCAATCCACAGACCCACCGCAATCAGTGTAAGTCCGAGGAATAATCGCAAGGGAAGCCCCCCCCTAATAAACTGTTTCCAGAAACGTTTCTTCGTTTGCCGGTCTGTCATATTCTTTCTTCCGCTCGGTCGTACCAGCTTACGCAGCGATTGTACTTTTAATATACTATCTTGAAAGCGGTTTTCTTCAAATTCATTACCGGCAATTTTGCCTGCCGCACAGATTAAGGCTTATAAAAGCCATTGTAGGGACAGAACTTATATCCTAAAATATACTGTTATGGAAGTACGCCCTGCTACAATCAAAGATGCCAAGGCGATAAACTCGCTTGTTAGCGACTATGCCGAACTCGATAAGATGCTGCATCGCTCGATGGCTGATATCTACGAGAACCTTCAATCCTTTCTCGTTGCCGAACAAAACGGGAAAGTCCTCGGCTGCTGCTGTCTGCAGATTATCTGGTCGGACCTTGCCGAGATAACGTCGTTAGCCGTCGAAGAATCGAAAAAAGGAACCGGCGTCGGCAAGGCCCTGGTTCAGGGGGCAATCGAAAAAGCCGGCGGTCTCTGTCTGGAGCGCGTATTTGCATTAACACTCGAACCGGCTTTTTTCGAAAAGCTCGGATTCGAGCGGATTAATATGGACAAGCTGCCAATGAAGGTCTGGAGCGACTGTGCCCGTTGTCCAAAGCAGGACAACTGCGACGAAATCGCAGTAATTAAAACCGTATCGCGTTCTGCGTGATGCGTATCGCGAAAAAATACGCAATACGATATACGCAATACGCGCGACGAGTTATCCTACCTGGCGGCGCTGGAACAGGGCTATAGCGAGGCATAAAATTCCGGCTGAATAGGCAATTGCGTAAACGGCCCCAATCAAAATGTACTTGAACGGTACGGCTGCTTCTTCATATATAGCGTCGCTGACCCAGAAGACCTGTAAATTCGGCACTATGTAATAAGCGATTTTGGCCCAAATATGGCTGTCAGCCAATCTTCCGAAGGTATAGTCGCTGACAAGGCCGAGCATAAATAAGCCGACACACCCGGCCAGCGTAACGACGGTATTGAATCTTGACGAAAGGGCCACCGCCAGTGCCACTATGACCACGGCCGCCAGAAACAGCAGCACTGCTCCATACACATCGAATGTATTAATTCCGTTTTGGCTTGGATTGAACTTCCAGTTTCGGTCCATAACCGCCAGGAATGTTATCGCACCGGTAGCAAATAAGGCCCCCAGAACGATGGCCGTTGACGAGAACTTCCAATCGTAAACATAGTTGAAAAAAGCACTTAGCGCAATCGCAAGACCTGCCGCCACCGCCGCTGAGCTGATAACCGTCCAGTCCGGCTCATCGTTGACGGTCTCCAAAACTCCGTGCCTTATCGCCATTAAAAGGGCAATCGTACATATATAATGAGCCAGCCCAACGGCCCCTGCCACGCCCAAAAACTTGGCTAATATGAATATCGGACGTTGTACGGGCTTGCTGAGAACCGTCATAATCGTCTTATTCTCTATTTCCTGACCCACAGCCCCCGAAGCGGCGAATATTGATATGAACAAGCTGGTCAGAAAAAGCGTAGATAAACCTACTTCGCGTAAGAGCTTATTGTCGTCGTCCATCGAGTACATTGTCAGCGACGGACTGATAAACAATAACATCAGCGCCGCGACAATTATGACACCGTAGACCGGCTGGCGGAGAGTCTCGGTAAAGGTATTTTTGGTTATCGTGAGCAACTTATACATGGTTTTTTCCGTCTTGACGCTACACAGTAGTACTTTTTATTGTTATAGTACACGCTTTTGCAATTGTAAAGAGAACGTAAGGGCACTAAAGATTAAGCTACGATAGTTTAGGTTTGTTTGTTTGCCGGAGCACACATAAATGACATTATCCTCAAAGCGGGCTGAGTATCTTTCGATAGCTTGTTTGGCACTGACACTGCTGCTTTTTGCCGCCATCTTCATTCTGGGTCGGTGGAGCGGCTTCTTTGCAGTCTCAGCTCTGGCTTTTCTGGTGCTTTCCTCATCGCTCATCTGGCTGGTGCTGCTGATTCAATTCCACCAGAGAAGTCTCGCCGAGCAGGAAAAGCTCGACATGACCCAGCTCGACAAAGAACAGCAAGGGCGAACCATTTTTACCGAACAGGCCAACAAAACCGAGCTTTTCGCCGTAGCTCAGCGTCGTCTCGGCATTCTTGAAAAATGGTTCATTCCGGCATTCGGTGCGCTTATCGCACTTTACCAAATCGGCATTGGCATCTTTCTTCTCTATGGACTCAAGGCCGTCGTCGGCTTCGACATTGAGACAAGACAGCCGCTGCTGTGTTCGGTTTTCTTAATTGCTATTGCCTTCGCCACCTTCCTGATGAGCCGTTATGCCACCGGCCTGTCAACTGAGCCGATGTACAAACCGCTGCGGGCAGGCGGCAGCAGCTTACTCGGCGTGGCGGTATTTTGTTTCGCAGTGGCAATATGCCTGGCCCTGGTTCAGTTCAAATTCCCTATCCCGATAAAAGTAATCGTAATTATCCTCCCGTCTCTTCTGATTGCACTCGGTATCGAAACCGCCTTGAACGTTGTGCTCGATATCTACCGGCCCCGAATAAAAGGCCAATACGCCCGGGCCTCGTTCGACAGCAGGCTGCTCGGAGTAATCAATGAGCCGGGCGAAATTCTTCATACCGTCGCCGGCGCTATCGATTATCAGTTCGGTTTTAAGGTCTCGCAGACATGGTTCTATCAACTGCTTGAAAGGGCCATCGTACCACTTATATTATTCGGTGCTGTGTGCCTGTATCTATTGAGCTGTATCGTCGTAGTCAACCCGAATGAGCAGGCCATCATCGAGCGCTTCGGAAATCCGGTCAGTAAAAACGGCGAGGTCAGACAGCTTGAGCCCGGCCTTGCGTTCAAGTACCCCTGGCCGATTGATATCGCCTACAAATATCCCACTAAACAAATCAAAGAGATTTACATCGGTTACGAACCAAAAATCGACCCCAAAACAAATCTGCCACAGCGCGAAAGACAGCTTCTGTGGGGTAAGGAACACTACGAAGCCGAACACAGTGTTCTGGTGGCCAGCCAGCAGACCGGTGAAAATATATCCGCCGGTGCGGTACCGGTCAGCCTGATAAAGGCCAACGTCCCCGTACAGTATCGCATCAGGGACCTGTACTCATACCTCTACAAACACTACGATGACGGTGAAAACAACGAACCAGAAAAACTGCTCATGGCAATCTGCTATCGCGAACTGGCGCGTTTCGCCGCCAGCGCCAAGATTGAAGTGGATACACCCCAGCAGATGGAGCAAAGCATACTCGGCGCCGGCCGAAGTTACGCCAAGAAAACCCTTACCGAGAGAATCCAGGCTGCTGCTGACAGCCATGGTCTTGGCGTTGAAATCATCTTTGTCGGTCTGCAGGGCATACATCCGCCGCCCGACGTCGCTGCCGACTATCAAAAAGTGGTCAGCTCGGTCCAGAAAAAATATGCCGCGGTGCTCGACGCTCACACCCGGCGCAACAGTATATTAAGTAATCTAACCGGCTCGGTCAGCTCCGCTGAAAAACTCTACGGCCTGGCATTAGAGTATCAGCAGGCCCAGCAGGATAACCGCCCGGACGCGGAAAAAATAGGTCAATCTCTCGATTTGGCGTTTACCCAGGCCAGCGGTGACATCTTTAAGACCCTGGCTGAGGCAAAGAGCTATTCGTTTGAAAGAGCCACCCTGTCCAAGGCCAACGGCGAACGCTTCGCCGACCAGTTGAAGCCGTATCGAGCGGCGCCTGATATCTACAAGCGAAACTTAAGACTCGAAGTGTTCGAACAGTCGCTTGAGAAGGCAAGAAAATATGTCGTAGTGGCGGACCAGAACGATACGCAGGTATTCATTGTTGATGTCGAAGAAAAACTAACCCCAAGTTTATATGACATAACCGGCTTGGAGGAACCTACAGGACCATGAAAAATATAGCTACAACAATCCTGGTATTATTGATTATCGTAACAGGTCTTTTGCTTGCCGTCTGTTTTCAGGTGCGGCAAACAGAGACCGCCCTGGTAACGCGATTCGGCGAACCGGTTCGCACAATAACAGAACCGGGCCTGAAGTTCAGATGGCCTGTCCCCATCGAGCGTGTGCATAAGTTCGATTCCCGTATGAGGCTGTTCGAATCTGAAATCGGCGAGACTACCACCAAAGGCGCGATACCCATCATAGTCAACACATTTGTCATCTGGCAGATTGCCGAGCCGCTGCAGTTCTACAACGCCGTGGGCACCGTCGAACAGGCCGAGGTCAAACTGCTCAGTCAAATTCAGGACACGCAAAACAAGGTCATCGGCCAGCATGAATTTTCCGAGTTCGTTAACAGTGACCCTGAAAAAGTTAAATTCGACCAGATACAGGACGAGATGCTCGCGATTCTTACCGCGGCAGCCAGGGAAAACTACGGTATCGAGATAAAAGCCGTCGGTATAAAACAGCTCAAGGTCAACGAAGATACTACTCAGGATGTCTT
>CAZNXD010000011.1:0-8517 GCA_964576935.1 uncultured Pirellulales bacterium
TTTAACAAGTCCTTGCAGCCTTGGGGTTATCAAATAAGCAAAGAGGACTATTACGGTAAATACCTGGGTCTGAACGACCCGGATTTGACGAATTTGCTTATAGAAGAAAAACTCATCGAGGTTGCACCTGACAAGGTCGGCGAACTGATAGAGAGTAAGAAACAGATATTCAACGAGATGATAGAAAACGACAGCAATATTATCGAAGGCGTACCGGAATTCCTGCAACTATTGAAAGATAACGGTATTGCGATTGCGATTTATTCGGGGGCTCTGTTGTGTGAGATTGAATTGATTCTGGATAAGGCTGATATGCGTCATTTCTTCGAGACAATAGTATCGGCGGACCAGGTTACAAAAGGCAAGCCCGACCCGGAGGGATTTTTGCTGGCCTTAGAAAGATTAAACTCCAAACGCAGTGAAGCGATTGAAGCGAAACAATGCGTAGTAATCGAAGATTCGCGATGGGGGCTGGAAGCGGCGGCGACGGCAAAGATGCACCCAGTGGCTGTGACTACTTCTTACGCGGCCGATGAACTCAAACCAGCCGAAGCCATCGTAGATAACCTCAGTGAACTTTCCCTTGAGCAACTAAACGAAATCTGTCGGTAACCGTTGGATTTTTAGTTGTCTTATCTTGCGATTTGGATAAAGCCCGGGCCGGCGATTTTTACGTTTTTGACCTGGTCGTTGTCCAGGTCATACTCAATTCCGTCGAACATTGCACCGTTGAAATAGGCGGGCATTGAGTCATCGCCGCGAGCTTTGATTATCGAGTTGCGGTCGTCATAGAACAAAGCGCTGCCCTCAAATAACTTGTCCTGGTCGCGATAACTAATACCGTTGGTAGCCAATAAGGCCCAGAGTCGCTTTTGGCCCGCCTGTGTTTCGACGAGGTCGGCTTCGATTCGGCCTGCGGTGACGGAGACCTGCTCGGAACCTTCTTCGCCGATGGGGAAATAATCTATCAGGATACGCTCTGTATCACTGTAGGCGGTAATCTGCTCGGTTTCCAGGTCGTACCGGAGGCTTTCGAAATTGCGTACCACAGCGTAGCACGGGCGGCGCAGGCTGAATCGGCCTACACGTTTTTTTGGCAGCGGGATTTTTGAATTGTCCGCTTTGATTACGCCGGGTCCGGTGGCAACGAATAACTGCTTGGCGGGGTCGTATTCAAAACGCGGACATTTCAACTCGATACCGCCGAGGAAGTTCTGATTGTCTTTTTTGATGCTGGCGAGCTTTGCTAATGTATCTTCCGTGCCGATGGCGGTGAGATAGCTAATGTCGGCTTTTGAGCTGCTGGTTTCAGCTACGTCGACCAAAAGAGTCGGCGCTGCAAGTGTGTAATGTTCGTCGAAGCCGTCCGCGCGGCGGGTCATGCTGCACAGGCAATCGCCTTCAAAAACAATCAGGTCGGACTTGGGTGCGAAGCGGGCTTTAGTTTTAGAAGTTACGAATACGGGGATTGCAGTTTCGGTTGCAGTATCGTCAACAACATCACTAACATAAAACTTTAGCTTCGAGAGGCCTTGTGCAACGGCATCGGTTGATTCGGCGCTATAATCAATCTGCTGTGCGGCGAATACAGTTCGGCCTTGCGTATCATTAAGCGGGGCCGAGATATCAAAACCTTTTTTCGGCTCAAGGTCAAAATGAGCGAGGGTCTTTAGTATTTCGAGCGAATCTGTGGGGGCTACAACGATACCGTTATCACATTTGACGGTTACTTCCATAACCTGCTGCTCAGAAGCCAAAGGAGCGGTATAAGTAGATTCGGGCTGAGCTGTTGCGGCGGAGTCCGCTTCTTTAGTTTTTTCGGAAGAACCACCCGACCAGACAATGTCGCTGATACTGATTCGGCTGGCTGCGATAATCTCGTCGGCTGTTTCGACCGTTACATTATCATCGATGATGCATTTATAGGTATGAACGTCTTTGGCGGCCTTTTCGGTTTCGGCTGAAGTGTCGGCGGCCGAAGTATCGGGAGCCTGGTCTTTTGAGGTCAGAGAGTATTCTTTTGAGACTTTGATTCGCAAGTCTTCGACCTTCTCTATTCTCAAAAGCGCGAGGCGGTCCCGGTCGTCGTCATAGACGAGCTTTAATCCGACACCTGCAAAATTCGCGCTTCGGGAGACAAACCTGACCGGTCCTACGGTTGAGAACTCACTTTTTTCGCTGACAAATAATAAGTCATCGAGGTAAATGAAACTCTCCTCGATGTCTCTGCCCGGCTCGGGGTCGATGTGGGCAACGACATTTACGGTTTGGGTTGCGTCTTTTGGATTGGGCGGGCTGACCTCGGATTCGAGCACCACAAAACCTCGCTCGGCGGTGATGTAACACTTCAAGTCCGGCCGATATATGTTCATGTAAGGTTTTTCGATTTCCCACTGCTGGCCTTCTTCGTGCAGGAGACTATCAAAACCAAATTCGCGCTCGACTTGTTTGGTACGCGGATTTAGTGTTGTGAATATGGCCCTTTCCAGCTTGCCAATACCTACGTCGCCTACCTTCGCGACGGTTTTGTTGGGGTCCTGCGCGTCAGCATCGGCAAGCAGCGGCTCTGTTTTGCGGACAGGTATTTTAGGTGTCTTCGAGAATTGCGAGTACAGCAGGAATATCGCGAATATCGCGATTAAAGAAATAAACCACAAGCGAAACTTTTGCCATTTTAAATACATAACAAATCCGTTCAGTAACTACTCGATGTACCTTTCCATAAGCTGCTGCCATCGGCCGGTCTTTTTTAGGATATATTCAATGACCTCACGCACGGCGCCGGAGCCGCCCGGTGTGGTTGTGACATAGTCGGCATATTGTTTAAGCTCATCAACGGCATTAGCAACGGCCACGCCAAAACCCACCGCCCTTACGACAGGCAAATCCAGCAAATCATCGCCGACATAGGCAACGTTGCGGCATGAGAGATTAATCTCCTTGAGCAGCTGTTGCAGTTTAGGCAACTTATGATAGCAATCTGTCAGGCAATAATCCACTTCTAATTGCTCAGCCCGTCGGTTAGTGGGTTCTGAGGGTCTTCCGCTGAGAAAAGCGACTTTTAAACCGGCTCGTCGCCACATTTTTATGCCGTGCCCGTCAAGCAAATTGAAAACCTTGGCCTCGGAACCGTCGCCGTGTAAGATTATGCCGCCGTCGGTCATAACGCCGTCGACATCCAAAGCAAGGAGCTTTACGTCATCAAGTTTTATTTTTCCCTCGCTCGCCATAACAGTCAGGAAAGTCTTCTTTCAATAAATCAACCCACGACTTTAATTGTTACTATGTCCTGTACGTCAATCAAGCCGAGAGGTTTATCATCGGCATCGACGACGGGCAGCTCGTCAATTCGGTACTTATGAAAAATCGCGGTGGCTTCGGCGGCAAGCGCATCGGCCCGTATTCTTTTACAGTTCGGCGTCATAATATCACCAACTTTAAGGGTAAGGGCCTTTGAGCCATCTTTGGTGATAAGTCGTCTGAGGTCGGCGTCGGTGATGATGCCGGTCAACCGGCCATCTTTATCAACTACCATTACGGCACCGTGACGCTTTATGTCCTTAGTTTCCTGGAGCATCCACTCTACAGTATCTTCGGTCCGGGCCAGGGCCAGCGGATCGCCGGGTCTGAACATCATCGACTGCTCGACGGTCAAAAGCTGTGCGCCGAGTGAGCCGCCGGGATGAAAACTTACATAGTCTTCAACGCCGAAATCTTTTGCCTTCATCAGCGTCAAGGCCAAGGCGTCACCAATGGCCAGCATGCAACTTGTCGAGACACTTGGCGCGATACCAAGCGGACATGCCTCGGCTTGTCTGCCCATGCAAAGCACGACGTCACTGTGCCGGGCGAATGTTGAATCCTTATCACTTGTTATGGCGATGAGCTTAATTCGGCGCTGCTTGACGAGATTGATGAGTCGTATTATTTCGTCGGTTTCACCGCCGTAACTTAATACTATTACAATATCGTTTTCTCTGAGCCGGCCTAAATCACCGTGTACCGCTTCGGCGGGATGAAGGAAATGGCTCGGCGTACCGGTTGAAGCCAAGGTTGCGCTAATTTTCCGGCCGATGATGCCGGCTTTTCCGATACCACTGACTATAATGGAACCCGTGCACTGATATAGCATTTCAAGGGCTTTAGTGAACGAATCATCAACTACGTGCGCGACTGTTTTTATCGCACTGGCTTCAGATTCAATCACGCCCCTGGCGTACTTAAGGTCAAATTCCACTGTTTGCCTGCTCATTCTTACCCGGCCATTCTTACTTTATCAGAGTTTTATCTCACTACCTCGTTCGTTATAGCATACGAACTCGTGCTTGTCGCTGCTATAGTTCGGTTCGGCATGAATAACGATACGCTTGTCGCTGGCGTGCTCTATCTGTGCAATGTTTGCTCGCTTTTGATTTTGCAGATGGTCGGCGACCATTGGTGAGACGAACAGCTCAATCTGCTTGATTTGTTTTTTCGAGACGGCAAGGTGCAACTTGCGAATAACTTCAATAGCTACCGACTCATTGCTTTTGACGAATCCAGCTCCGGCGCATTGTGGACATGCCAGATATGTGCTGGACTGCAGGGAGGGTCTCATGCGCTGTCGTGTCATTTCCACGATGCCGAATCTGCTTATTCTAAGAATTCGTGAACGCGCACGGTCAGGTCTGACAGCCTGTCTGAATACTTTTTCAATCCCAGTACGATGCTTCTGGCTGCGCATGTCTATGAAATCGCAGATTATGAGTCCACCAAGGTCTCTTAGTCGAAGCTGCCTCGCGATTTCATCGGCGGCTTCGAGGTTTGTCTTATAGGCAGTATCTTCGGCGCTATGGCCCTTTCGATATTTTCCGCTGTTGACGTCTATTGCAACCAGCGCTTCGGTCTGTTCAATGACAATTGAGCCGCCGCTTTTGAGTGGAACGGAGCGTGACTGAATCCTGGCGATTTCATCCTCAATTTTGTATTTATGAAACAGGGGTACTTTATCATCATAGTAGACGGCGCGGCGTTTGAGTCGTGGTGTGGCAATGGCAAGGAAATCTTTAATCTTTCGCAGCATCACCTCGGAATCGCAGATGATTTTGTTTATGCGGCCGTTAAATGTGTCTCTTAAAGTACGTATTACAAGGTCGGATTCACGATACAATTCACGTGGAGCTTTCTCATGGCTAATGCGTTTTTCAATTGCGGCCCAGAGTCTGCGTAAATAGCGCAGGTCGTTTAGTATGTCTCTCTTTGAGCAGCCCTGTCCTGCTGTTCTGATGATAAAGCCGTGACCCTTTGGCGGGTTGCTCTCTTCGAGAATTTGTCTTAATCGTGCCCTCTCGTCGTCATCCTCGATTTTATGTGAAACGCCGTGCTTTCGCATCCACGGCATCATTACGAGGTATTTGCCCGGCAGAGAAATATATGTAGTTAGTGTCGGGCCCTTTGTGTTGATTCCTTCCTTGATAACCTGAACAACAAGCTCGTCGCCCTTGTGCAGGCATTTTTGAATTGGAATACGTTCCTTAAGGGCTTTCCGGCGTCCGATTGTTTCGGTAATATTACTTTGTGAACCGGAGAAGTGCCTCGGATGTAAATCACTTATATGCAAAAAGCCGTTTCTACCGGTGCCGAAATCGACAAACGCGGCCTGTATGCCCGATTCGATATTGACTACCTTACCTTTGTAAATATTGCCAACGTAACTGCCAAGACTGGTCCTCTGCATATAAAGTTCTTCGAGCCGTCCGTTCTCGACAACTGCGATGCGGCATTCTTCACTCTCGGCCAGGTTGATTAACATTTCTCTTGCCATGCTAATATCCTCGTTTGACTCTAAAAATTTCGAGGTTTCAATTCTCCCAGTTAACCCTGATACGCCTGATAGGCTTTGCGAGTTTTTCTTCTCTCAATTCCAGTAGCTTCATCAGCTCATCGACACGCACCGTACCCGAAGGAGTAAATCTGCACCGAATTTTAATTTCACCAGCGACTGTATCTATAGACTCCAGAAACGGTCGAACGTCTATCCGGCGTGATTTACCCCTATCACCAGAGGTACGCTGGAGAATAAGCTGTTCGGCTTTCAACAGACTTTTGACTTTTTCAGTCAGTAAATTTGAGGAAGAATCATCCTGGACTGTTATCAGATACGTTACGAGACCTTTTTGGAACGAACGCCTGCGGGTTACAATCTCAGCTGAGGTCGATTCAAAACCTTCAGGCAGCTGCCGCTGTAATCTTCTTTGTAATTGTTCGGGGTCGCAGTTCGAATCATTTTGTTTTATTTGTATAGAGCAGAGCTCATCGTCAGACTCTATGCCGACGCTTCTCGGCAGTGGCAGTGACAGTTTCGGTCGAGGGTTAAAACCTTCGCTGTAAGCCAAATCGATACCGGCTCTGACACAGGCTCGCTGCATCAGTCGCAATGTTTCGGCATGGGAGAGAAACCTCGCCAAGCCCACAACTTTAAACTTAAACAGCAGCGTTAAATCAGAAATTGCGATACTTTTTTCTCCTCATCGTCCTGTCAGAACTTAAAAAGCCTCCGACAGAACTTTTCTGGCTGCATCCCGCAGGAATGTGGAAATCTGCCTTTCCGAATTCATTCCCAGAACCTTGCGGGCTACTGCATTACAATCTTCTATAGTGACCGAGCGAATTATCTGCTTTATTTCAGGTATCATCGGATGAGCGAGCGAGAGCTTTCTAACGCCAAGACCCAGCATTAACATGATGTAATCCGGCTCGGAGGCCATCTCTCCGCAAATGCTGACATCAATCTGTGACTTGTGTGCATCCTGAATCACGGTCCTGATGAGCCGCAGAACCGCAGGGTCCACGGCTGAGTATAGCGTTGAGACCAGCTCGTTGCTTCTATCAACAGCCAGTGTGTACTGGGTCAAATCGTTTGTACCTATGCTGAAGAAATCCACATCCCGTGAGAGCGTCGCAGCAGTCAGAGCGGCTGAGGGCGTTTCAATCATGATTCCAATTTGAATGTCCCGGTTATATTCGATTGACTCGTCGTCGAGGTCCTCCATAACATCGCGAAGAATCAACTTAGTCTGCATAAGCTCCTGAATATTCGAAATTAGAGGGAACATTATTCTGACATCGCCAAGGACCGACGCCCGAAGAATGGCATGAAGCTGAGCTTTGAACATTGAGAGGTTCCTCAGACAGAAGCGAATCGAGCGCAGACCCAAAAATGGATTGGGCTCGCGGACAAAACGCTTGTTTTGTGTAAATTTGTCGGCGCCCAAATCCATCGTTCTGATAATTACGGGCCTGTCCTTAAAGGCTTTGATTGTCTCGGCATAAGCCTCATAGTGGTCTTCTTCGGTGGGTTCGACTTCACTACCGAGATATAAGAACTCTGTTCTGTAAAGCCCGATTCCTTCACCGCCTTTTTCGAGTACATGCTCGGCTTCGTCAGGAAACTCGATGTTACCCAGCATAACAATTCTTACACCGTCTCTTGTGACAGCCGGTTTTTCTCTTATGGTGTCAAGTCTGTGCTCCAGTTCGATGAATTCACGGGCATATTGTTCGTACTGCTCTATTGTCCCTTCATCGGGCTTGGCAATAACGAGTCCGCGGTTGCCGTCCACTATGACGGTGTCACCGCCTGCTACGGTTTCAGTGAAGTCCTCCAAGCCAACTACCGCCGGAATTCCCAGACTTCTGGCGACGATAGCGGCATGGCTGGTTCGGCCTCCCACATCGGCAGCGACGCCTTTGATGAAATCCCTGTTGAAGCCCGCGGTCTGAGTGGGACTGAGCTCGCGTGCAACGACGACAACCTGCTCGGTCAAATGGTCGAGGTCTTCGCGCTTGCTTCCGAGAAGCTGGCGAAGCAATCGGCGCTCGATGTCATAGATATCAGCGGCACGCTCGCGCATATACGGGTCGTTGACCTTTGTGAAATGCGATGCGATTTCGCGCATAGTTTTCGATACGGCGAACTCGGCGGTAACCGAATCGGAGTGAATCAAATCGGTGATTTGTTTACGCAGACTGCGGTCATGAAGAAACCGCAAATGAACGGCGAAGATATCTTTTACCTTTCGCTGCTCGATCTGGTCCTGCTGAGCTTCAATAGCCCCTAATTCTTCGATGGCGGTCCTAAAGGCGTTTCGAGCCCGCTGTACTTCTATCATTCTCTTCGAAGGGCTTATCTGCCGGCGCGGGATTCTGTAGTCCTCTGAATCTATTACCAGAGCTTTTGCAATAGAAATTCCGGGACAGACCGCTATGCCTTTTTTTATTTCCATTATAAATCCATTCCTGGGGCGTTACTTTTTCTCACCCGGCGCCGGTTCGTCAAATTTTTTAACCTCAACAAGTTCCTGTAAAGCTTCGACAGCCTTCTGAGCATCAGCACCTTTTGCTGTAACTTTCAGCTTGGTACCGCATGTCGCGGCGAGCATACTCATCTGCATTATGCTCTTTGCGTCGACACTGCTTTGCGCATTACTACTTACGGTAATCTCGGCATCAAACTGGTTCGCAATATCGGCAAACTGC
>CAZNXD010000011.1:8527-14623 GCA_964576935.1 uncultured Pirellulales bacterium
CGCCGGGCGCAGATGCATACCGGCGGCGTTTCTAATCTCTACCTCTATCTCACAAATTTCCTGTCCTGGTTTCTCGCACTCTGATTGTTTCAAATCTTTTCCGCTCAAAAATAGACATCAGTAATTAGAGCGACTCATCTTCATCGGCTTCGACCATAAGCTCGGCAATATCCTTTACAGTAGAAGCCTGCTGCAGGAAGTTGCGAAACTTTTCCTTTTGAAGATGGCCAAATATGTTTTCCATCGCTTTCAGATGCGGCTCGGGGTTATTATCCGGACTGACCAGCAGGATAATGGAGTACACCGGCTGCTTATCCAATGCCGCAAAATCAATTCCTTCACTAAATAGCCCTACAGCGGCAACGGGCTTTTTAACGGCTGAATGCTTTACATGAGGCACAGCCACTCCTTTGCCCAGTCCGGTGCTTGCCTCATTTTCCCTTTTAATAATGGCGCGTTTAATTTTCTCTTTATTGCCTTTTCCCAGGCATCCGGCCTTATCCAGCACCGAAACCAGCTCATTAATAGCACCGTTCCGGTCCTTTGATTTTAATTTTGGTATTATCGCATCAACGCACACTACATCTGCAAGTTTCATCCACATTACCTCGATAAATCCTGACCATCGCGACATCAGCAACGGGTTATTATCCACCGATGTGCTTATTATTACGCTGCTTCTCCTTTTTCTTCCTGAGCTGCCTTTCGAGCTTATGCACAGCCTTGTCAATACAAGCGTAAGCATCGGACCCTCTTTCTGTAACGACAAAGACATTGCTGTGCTCGGCCCGCGCAATCAACTCTACGCTGCAATTTCCCCCGTCACTGCCGTCAATTATCACTTCGACCCGGTTGAGGCTACTATAGAACTTCGGCAGCTTTGACGTTTTTTCTTCCGCATACGCTCTTAAGGCATCAGTTATTTCTATGTGTTTGCCACTGATTGTAAATAACAAGATATGTCTCCTTAAATACTCAAGAACCACTGTTGCAATTATGTCATACCTGCCGCTTTACGGTTGTATTCCGGTTACCTGCGAATCGTCCTCAGCTTCACTGCCGTCGGAGTCATCCCGGCCAAGTTGCGGCTTAGCATAATCTTCAAGTTTGGTTGAAGGAGTAATCACACCGCCGCTTATTGTAAATCTCATTGCCTCTTCAACAGTTATATCCAGCTCAATGGTATCCTTTTTTGGCACCATGATTACAAAACCTGTAAAGGGCGTTGGTGAAGTCGGTATCAAAATCGTTAAAAACTCTTTTCTTTCGCTTTTAACGAGTTGTGGAAGCCCCTCTCCGGTGACCAAGCCTATCGACCATATTCCTTTTCTGGGGTACTCAACACCAACAGCTCGGACGAAAAGTTTTTCTTTCCTGTCCTGATCCAGCAGAAAATCCGTAATTTGCTTGATGTAAGGGTATACGCGGCGAAGGAAGGGAGCGTTCAGAATTAGTTTCTCGATGTAGCGCCAAAGCCCCTTTCCGACCACACTTGCAAGAATCCAGCCGATGATACAGACTGCTATCAGGGCGATGATAAAACCTGCAATCTGGCCCCAGCCATAGACCCAGAAATCCGCCCAGACCTGTTTTACGCCTTCGTCGGCCCAGTTAAGCCCCCTGGCTTTAAGTGTCAGCCATACCAGCGCCCAGTTGATGTAAACACTGATATTCTGCTGGATGAACCTATAGCCCCAAATAAATATCCAGATTGTCAGCATGGTCGGCAGTAGTACCGCCAAACCACGTAAGAAGTAGCTTTTGAACCAACCAGTCATGCGCATATCTAAAACAACAATCCTTTGCTGTTGATAACTTTCAAAAGGACTGCTCTAATTTACTTAAAAACCGCCATTTAGGACAAATCTCTTGCCTTTTCCAGGCAGGAAACAGCTTACTTGAGTTGCCGGTCATAGTCAACAGAAAAGTCCTTTGGCAGATGAGCCCCAAACAGGTGTATAACGACCCCCGGCAGCGACCCAAAAAGCCATAAAGCGCGGTGCACCAAAGCCAGAGCCTGCGCCTGGTCTCTTTCGACCGCTATACCGGCAAAAAGCAGAATTAAAACCCCCTCCCAGATACCCAATCCTCCTACGCTGATAGGCAGAGCTCCGATTATCCAGGCCACAGGGAAAAACACAAAATAATACTTGGCCGGGCACTGGATGCCTAAATCCTTACCAACCAACCACATTGCAACGATAACAGCACTTTGACAAAGAAAAGTCAAAACGAGCGCGAAAACAAGTGCGTTTTTGTGCCTGTAATAAACGAGCATCGCCTTGTAAACTCTGCCAATAAGGGCCAACCCTTTATTCCGAAAGAAGTTAAAAGCTTTAACAAGTAAAGCTCTTGCCTTGCTATTGAGAGCAACACCGCCCAATACCACAGCAATGGCCAGCACAATCAAAGCCGGAATCCACCAGTGCTTAGCGAGCTTATCCAACAGGTCGAACTCCAAAGACAATTGCCCAGCGCCCTGCTGTCCTTTGACCGGTATCAGCCAATAGCATACAGCCGCCATTAATATCATTCCGCTTATACCAACGAACCTGTCCACAAAGACACTAAGCGCAGCTTCGAGCTTTTTGTCGGTGTGTGTGGTAACATACCAAGCCCGCAGCAAATCGCCCCCCACCGCACCGGGCAAACAATTGTTGTAAAAAATTCCTAAAAAGTGCAGGCGCAGTGCGGGCCAAAAACCAATGTGAATAGACTGGACCCGTAGCAATAACTTCCAGCGTGAGACAAATATAACCTGATTGGTCAGCCAAAGAACTATTGCCGCTGCAACCACCCACGGAGCAATGCCTTTTATGAGGTTGAAAGCATCCGAAATGCCGGGGCCTTGGTCCTGCGGCCTAAAGGCCCAATACAAAGCAACCCCGGCCACGGCGAAACGTAGTGCGTAGGAAATAATTTTGGCTTTTTTTGATTTGGCCAGGGCTGCTCCTTTCAATTGAAAAGCTTGTTTTTGCAGATAATAGTGGTTAAATTAGCCTTTGGCAATTGAAATCAATTCGCTTATTCGGAGAGCAAAAGTGATGGCTGACAATAAAAATATCGAAGAAACAAACGCCTTCAGCCCCAAATTCGATGCCAACGGTCTGATTACCGCTATCGCCCAGGACGCCAGGACCGGCCAAATACTGATGGTCGCTTATATGAACCAAGAGGCCCTGCAGCAGACCATCAAAACGGGCGTCGCAACATACTACAGCCGCTCTCGAAAAAAGCTCTGGAAAAAGGGAGAACAGTCCGGACATATCCAGAAGGTACAGCAAATATTTGTCGACTGTGACCAGGATTGTATTGTGCTTAAGGTCAGCGTCGATGCCGGACAATGTCACGTCGGATACCAGTCGTGCTTTTACCGCGCACTCAAACCGGGCGGTGAAAACGAGCTCGAGTTTGTCGCAGAGAAGGTCTACGACCCCAAGAAAACTTACAGCGACAAAGGCTAATTTTGAACCACGATTCATAACCTTGGTTTTTAAAGAAGGTTATAGTAGATTTCCCAAAATCACCTGTTTAAAAACAGGAATTCTCCTTAAATTATCTTGACTTTTTTCCGTTAATAGCCTAATTATCCCATCAGGAAGGAACATAAATGGTGAGGGTGATTCCATAGAGTTTTTTGTGCGCCCTCATTTTGTCACCATCCTGAAACTGGAGAACACCTTAAACACGCTTAATCCTATTGAATAAGGAGGACCTGTCATGGAAAGAAAGAAACTGAAGTTGTCGTTGCTTTCTGCAGTTTTGTTGTTTTGTGCTGCAGGCGTAGCTTTCGGCGATTGGGACGACGGCGACAGCTTTAAGATGCACTATCCACAACTTCCGAAAGAGGACGGCAGCGATGGCGGGGCTCGCATAGACAACACCTTCGGCAAAATGCCCCTTTATTTTATTGAGAATCAAGGGCAATTGGACGCAGATGTTGGCTTATACGTCCAGGGCAGCGACAAGACACTCTACTTCACGCCACAGGGCGTTACTTTTGCACTGACCGGCAAAACAGCCGAGAGCGAAGAAACGCAGCGGTGGTCGGTCAAGCTGGACTTTGTCGGCGCAAACCCGGATGTGCGGCCGATAGGCGAGGACCGCCAGCAGGCGGTCATCAGCTACTTCAAGGGTAAACCTGAGGATTACAAGACTGGCCTGGCCACCTACAGCCGGGTAGTCTATCCGGAGCTATGGGATGGTATCGATTTGGTCTATTCCGGCTCGGTCAACCAGCTAAAGTATGAGTTCGTGGTAAAACCGGGCGCAGATACGAAACAAATTCGGCTCGCTTATCGTGGCGCAGACAATGTGATCGTTAAGGAGACGGGCGAATTGATGGTAGAAACTCCTCTTGGCGGGTTTGCCGATGCCGCCCCCTATGCATACCAGGAGATGAACGGACAACGGACAGCGGTGTCTATGGCATATACGCTTGAGGAGGGAAGCTGCGAGGGCATCTTCGAGTACTGCTTCGATATTGGCCCGTACGAAAGAAACCGACCTCTTATTCTCGACCCGGCCGTGCTTCTCTACTGCGGCTACATCGGCGGGGCGGATTATGACGGAGACTGCTGCGGAATTGCCGTGGACGATGCTGGCAATGCGTATGTGACGGGTACAACGGCATCCACGGAAGCGAGTTTTCCCGTGGTTGTCGGCCCGGACCTCACCCACAATGGTGATCAGGACGCCTTTGTGGCCAAGGTGAATACGGCCGGCACCGCACTTCTCTACTGTGGATACATTGGCGGAGATACTTACGACGAAGGCTGGGGGATCGCCGTAGATGAGATCGGCAATGCGTATGTAACGGGTCGGACGTACTCTTCGGAGGCAAGTTTTCCTGTGGTTGTCGGCCCGGACCTCACCCACAACGGCGGCGACGCTGACGCATTTGTGGCCAAGGTGAACGCAGACGGCACCGCACTTCTCTACTGTGGATACATTGGCGGAAGTGGTTACGACGAAAGCTGGGGGATCGCCGTAGATGAGATCGGCAATGCGTATGTGATGGGTACAGCGAGCTCTTCGGAGGTAAGTTTTCCTGTAGCTGTCGGCCCGGACCTCACCCACAACGGCGGCGGCCAGGACGCATTTGTGGCCAAGGTGAATACGGCCGGGACAGCTCTGGATTACTGTGGCTACATAGGCGGGGTGAGTGAAGACTATGGCTACGGGATTGCAGTGGACGCGGCCGGCAATGCCTATGTGATGGGTGATACGTGGTCTTCGGAGGCGAGTTTTCCCGTGCTTGTCGGCCCGGACCTCACCTTCAACGGCGGCTCCAGCGATGCCTTTGTGGCCAAGGTGAATACGGCCGGCACCGCACTTCTCTACTGTGGCTACATCGGCGGAGATGATTACGACGAAGGCTTCGGGATCGCAGTGGATGATTTCGGCAATGCGTATGTGACGGGTACAGCGAGCTCTTCGGAGGCAAGTTTTCCTGTGGTTGTCGGCCCGGACCTCTCCCACAACGGCGGCGGCCAGGATGCCTTTGTGACCAAGGTGAATGCGGCCGGGACCGCACTTATCTATTGCGGCTACATCGGCGGGGCGAGTGAAGACTATGGCTACGGGATTGCAGTGGACGCGGCCGGCAATGCCTATGTGATGGGTGATACGTGGTCTTCGGAGGCGAGTTTTCCCGTGGTTGTCGGCCCGGACCTCACCCACAACGGCGGTTCCAGCGATGCCTTTGTGGCCAAGGTAGTAGTATCTATAAAATGGCTGCAGGAGCCGGACCTGACACCCAACGGTATGGATATTCGCGTTGACCGAAGCGATGGTATTACACGTATGCTAGCAGATGACTTCTTATGCACCACATCCGGTCCAATTACCAAGGTAAGAATCTGGGGTTCCTGGAGAGATGATATAAAGGGTCAAATCGAAACACT
This sequence comes from uncultured Pirellulales bacterium, assembly GCA_964576935.1. Lineage (GTDB taxonomy): Bacteria > Planctomycetota > Phycisphaerae > Sedimentisphaerales > Anaerobacaceae > CAYMOE01. The sequence goes on from CAZNXD010000011.1 coordinate 14,434, forward strand.
TCATCTGAGCATACACGATGACAAACCGGACCCCGACGGGCCAGGTCCCGAATATAGCGAGCCAAACACATTGCTCTGGTCAAAGGTTTTCTTCAAAGCGGAGCTTACCGAAACACTTTTTGCCGACCTCAGTCCTGACTATGAATGGTGGTGGGACCCGGTATTTGGAACACCGAATCCGGCTGGCGAC
>CAZNXD010000012.1:0-7125 GCA_964576935.1 uncultured Pirellulales bacterium
GACCTATAGATAAAAACTAACGGCCTGCAGGAAATAATCCTGTGGGCCGTTTTTTGGAGATTGTTTCCCGCCTCAGCGGGTAACCGCTTGGCCTGCAATGACGTCTGTTCGTTTGATTTTTTGCCTATAAATGTGGATTGTATTTCTGGTGTGATATCAGTCCAAGTTAATTAGAGCCAATTAACTAATGTTCATTCCTGCGAAGGCAGGAATCCAGAATCCTTGTTAGTTAATCTATCAATTGAAGTGTTGGTCCTTCCTTACTGAAATTATTATGATTCACGTTTGTAGGTAAAAATAGCCATCCGATATATAAAGTAATGGGGAAAATGTTACTTTGCTATTGGAGGGCAAAAAGTGAACGAATGGATTTTATCAGAGCTTCAAAGGGAAAATTTTATCACTCTTCCACAATGTTATAACTGTTATCACGAAGAAGCTTACTTGCATTATTTCCGGAAACTTTCCATAGCTCTTGCACATCATAACCACTTGCCGAAGGGTAATTGCTCTACAGCTTGTCGTAAGACAGGATCGACATTAGTATAGACTTTGTCTGTCAGATTCGGAGAGGAGTGCTCCAGCAATCTCTGCGTCACGGCAGTCGAAACTTCATTTTGAGCAAGCAAAGAACCAACAGCTAAGACGTTCAACATGCCGCTTCCGAACCGTATCGTTAAAATGCTCAGGGCAGACCTTGCTGCTGCCAGCATTGATTATCGAGACGTTTCTGACAGGGTAATTGATTTTCACGCGCTGCGGCACACAACAGGCAGCTTGCTGGCCGCAAGCGGCACGCACCCGAAGGTTGCGCAACACCTGCTTCGACATAGTAAAGTTGACTTGACCCTTAGCAGATATTCTCACGTTTACACCGGGCAGGCGTCCGATGCGATTGCTGCTCTGCCGGACTTATCACAGCCGAGCGAACAAAAGGCAAAAGCTACCGGGACGGACAATCGTATTGTGGACACAAAAAGACCTACAATTAAAAATCGGGCGCGTTTTGAGGCGTTTTCAGGCGCTCAACAATGCACAAACACGCACAATGACACACAAGCGATATGCGATAAAGATTCAAAAACCCCGAAAACAAAGGCGGCGGCCGGATTCGAACCGGCGAATAACGGTTTTGCAAACCGTCGCCTTAGGCCTCTTGGCTACGCCGCCATAGAAACTCCATAAAATACCGCCTTGGCGCTGTTTTTGCAACCTATTTTCACCGGGGGGCTCTTCAATATTGACCACCGCCTTCTCAATCAATAGAATCAGCATCTCAACCGGTCTTGAGTAATCATATATTGTTCAGAGAAAGGCAAACACAACGATGGTAAAAGTCAACGAGAATTACCTTAAGCTTCAGGCGGGATACCTATTTCCGGAACTAGGCCGGCGTATCCGCGCCTTCAAGGCCGAGAACCCGAAGGCGAACATAATCAGCATGGGTATCGGCGATGTCACCCAACCTCTGGCACCGGCTGTTATAGAAGCTATGCACAAGGCTGTGGATGAAATGTCGCGTAAAGAGACTTTCAGAGGCTATGATGATGGCGGAGCCGGCTATGAATTCCTGCGACAGGCCATCGCCGAGAACGACTATAAGGCGCGGGGTGTTGACCTTGACCTTGATGAGATATTCATAAGCGACGGCGCCAAATGCGATACGGGTAATATGCAGGAAATTTTCGGCGTTGATAATACGGTCGCGGTTACCGACCCGGTCTATCCCGTGTACGTCGATACCAACGTCATGGCTGGTCGAAGTGAGGGCCCGGCTCAAGCAGGGCGGTACGAGGGAATAGTTTATCTGCCTTGTACGGCTGAAAATGGTTTTGTGCCTGCTTTGCCCGGTGAGAGCGTTGATATGATTTACCTCTGCTACCCGAACAATCCGACCGGAGCGGTTGCCACAAAAGAGCAGTTGAAAACATGGGTTGATTTTGCCCGCCGAAGCAAAGCTGTAATATTTTTCGATTCAGCTTACGAGGCGTATATCAGCGACCCTGATATTCCGCACTCTATTTACGAAATCGAAGGGGCCAAAGAAGTTGCTATCGAGTTTCGCAGCTTCTCGAAGACGGCCGGCTTTACCGGTATTAGATGCGCCTATTCAGTAGTACCGAAAGCGCTAAAGGCTTATAAAACCGATGGAGCCGCGGTTGAAGTCAACCCCATCTGGAACAGGCGTCATTGCACCAAGTTTAACGGTGTCTGTTATATAACCCAGAGAGGCGCAGAAGCGGTCTATTCGTCCGATGGCAAAAAGCAGATACGCCAGACTATCGAACTCTATATGAATAATGCGAAGACTATCCGCCAATCCCTGACGGAGCTGGGCTATACTGTTTACGGCGGTGTCAATGCACCTTACCTCTGGCTGAAAACTCCAAAGGGACTTGGCTCGTGGGAGTTCTTCGACCTACTCCTTACAAAAGCCAACGTGGTCGGCACGCCCGGCGCAGGCTTTGGCGCTGCCGGCGAGGGGTATATTAGATTGACTGCCTTTGCCCAGCCGGAAAATGTTAAAGAAGCACTCAAGAGAATTAAGAGCATTTCCTAAAGAGCGATGCACCAGCAATTAGCCTACATAGGCCTCGGCAGCAATCTCGATGACAGAAAGGCCAATATCGACAAGGCGGTGGAGTTGTTAGAGGCCACGCCCGAAATTGATGGTCTGCGCAAATCTAAGCTGCTTGAAACCGAGCCGTTAGGTCCGACCGACCAGCCCAAATACCTAAATGCTGTGACCGAGCTACGAACCAATCTTGATGCAAATGGTCTTTTGAAAAAGATATCTGAAATTGAAACAACTCTTGGAAGGCAGCGACGAGAAAAATGGGGACCGAGGAGCATCGACCTGGATTTGTTGCTCTACGGCGACCAGGTCATCGAGACCGAAGATTTAACGGTTCCGCACAGCCAGATGCACTTACGCTCGTTTGTGCTCAAAGGCCTGTGTGAGCTGAACGCCGACCTTCGCCATCCGGTTCTCGGAGCTACGATGACCGAACTGCTCGAGCGTCTAAATGGATGCGACTTTACACTCGACCCTGATATACCTCAGTTGGTTTCCATTGCCGGACAGATTGGCGTTGGAAAAACCACACTGGCTCGCAATATCTCTGAAAAACTAAATGCCGAGCTTCTGCTTGAGCCGTACGACACTAATCCTTTTATGCCTGCGGTCTACGCCGGGCGAAAGGAATTGGCGCTTCATTCACAGTTATACTTTCTTTTCAAAAGGGCTGAGCAATTGAGCCGGGATAATCTCAAAAATACTCGCCTTTTTATAACGGATTACGTTTTCCAGAAAGAGCGAATTTATGCGAAGGTACTGCTAAACAACGAACAATTGGCTGAGTACGAAAAGTTGTACCCTGCCTGTTCACAGTCAGTTTCGAAACCGGTTCTGGTTATTTATATGACTGATTCGGCAGAGAACTGCCTGGGGCGGATTCATAAGCGGAATCGGCCTTACGAGCAGGGCATATCAACCGATTTTTTGCAAAGGCTCGATGCCGAATACAATAAATTATTTGTTGATTGGAAAAGCTCACCAGTTATAAAAATATCGACAGCTCAGTTTGATTGCAATCGTTCCGAGGATGTTGAGCGTTTGGTTACTCAGATTAAGGCTTATACCGTTGATGGAAGTTGCTAAAACAATTGAAGAGATTCGCAGCCTGATAAAAAAGGCTCGAAGTAATGGTAAAACCATCGGCCTGGTTCCGACAATGGGGGCGCTGCATATAGGTCATATTTCTCTTATCAAAGCCGCCGCCGAGAAGACCGATTTTGTCGTGGTAAGTATATTTGTCAATCCGATTCAGTTCGGCCCATCGGAAGATTTTGATAAATACCCTCGGCCGTTCGAGCAGGACTTGCAGATTTGCCAAGACAATAGCGTTAATTTGGTCTTTGCCCCGTCGAGCGACGAGATGTACGGCCGGGAAAATCTAACCTGGGTCGATGTTGATAAACTTACCGAGCCGTTGTGCGGCCGCTCTCGGCCGGACCATTTTCGCGGCGTAACCACCGTATGTGCCAAGCTGTTTAATATTGTATTGCCCGATATTGCCTTTTTCGGCCAGAAGGACGCCCAGCAGGCAATAGTCATTGAACGCATGGTTGCCGATTTGAATATGCCGCTGGATATTATTGTCTGTCCGACCGTTCGAGAGGAAGATGGACTGGCTGTCAGCAGCAGAAATAAATATTTAAACGAGAGTGAGCGAAAAGACGCACCGCTGATTTATGAAGCTCTGCAAAAGGCTCAGTCAATGGTTGCATCGGGTACCAAAGAGACTCAGCAAATCCTGGATGAAATGAGAAAGATTTTAAATCGCTCAAAATTGATAGAGCCGGAGTACGTGGAAATAGTTGATACAGAGACACTTCAGCCGACCGGGACTGCTGAGGGCAAACTGCTGATTGCAATAGCCGCTAAACTCGGCTCAGCCAGGCTTATAGATAACATTACAGTAGACGCGTCAAAAGATTAGTGTATAATCGCCCTTATTGTTCATTGCTGCAAAAAGGTTGGATTCAAATGTTTTTGAAATTGTTAAAAAGTAAACTGCATCGTGCTGCGGTAACCGACGCGAACCTTAATTATCCCGGCAGCATCGAGATTGACTCGGAACTTATGGAAGCAGTGGGGCTTTTGCCTTATGAAGCAGTTTTGGTTGCCGATTTAAATAACGGAAGCAGGCTCGAAACATACGCAGTACCGGCCGAAGCCGGCTCTAAAAAAGTGGTCATACTTGGCGCCGCGGCAAAGCTCGTAAATCCGAAGGACCGTGTGATAATATTGAATTTTGCCTCGTACAGCTCTGAAGAGGCAAAAAGCCATAAACCGAAAGTAATCGTTCTCGACGAAAAAAATAATATAATCGGCTGATTTTACACAATACGCAGTACGCGGAACGAGTGTATGCATCCCGAACTGTTTAGAATACCCTTTACCGAGCTGACGGTGAAAACCTACGGCCTGATGATGGTCATAGGCTTTATCACAGCAATTTCCATAATAAGACGGCTCAGCCGAAAAATCACCCCCGACCCGCAACTGATAACCAATGCCGCACTGTATTCGTTGATAGCCGGTGTAGTCGGCGCGCGTCTTTTTTTTGTAGTACACTACTTTAATAGGTTCAGCAACGATTTACCTTCCGTTATCGCAATATGGGATGGCGGGTTAGAGCTGTTAGGCGGCGTGCTTTCGGCAATAACTGTAATCGCAATATATTTAAAATATCACAAGCTGCCCATTCGCCAGTACCTTGACATCTTAGCTATTGGTTTAATGGCAGCTCTTATGTTTGGCAGGATTGGATGTTTTTGCGCCGGCTGTTGTTTCGGAAAGCCCGCTGATGTACCGTGGGCCGTGCGGTTTCCATATGGCTCCCATGCTTACCAGAGTCAGATACGCCCGAACCCGGCCAGAAATCGACCTGAACCACATCTCCAATTGCCGGACGAGTTCTTTGGTTACATGGGCTACGATGGAGTGTTATATTCGGGCCTAAAGCCGAAAGACGACTTGACTGCCGAACAACTTGAGCTTGTCACCAAAGGCCCATATCGTTGCTTACCGGTGCATCCTACCCAATTATATTCTTCAGCCAATGCCGCGGTGATTTGCCTGTTGCTTTATCTTTTCTGGCGAAGGTCCCAGGCCGCTCAAAAAAATCCGAGCTCAAAGCCGTTACTTACTGCTCCCGGCACGGTTTTTGCGCTTATGTTTATTCTCTATGGTGCTACGCGTTTCTGTATTGAATATTTACGAGACGACAATCCATTTGAGTATTTTGGCCTGACTATTTCGCAAAATCTCGGCATTGTGCTGGTAAGCTTCGGCCTGATAATGATGGTTGGCTTTGCCGCGTTTCATTCACGGCAAAAGAGTCAGCAGCAGGGGGCCTCTTAATTAATTTCGCGTTTTATGTCGTTCAGCAGATTAATTGCTTCAATCGGTGTCAGATTGTCGATGTCCATCGACGCAAGTTTTTCCAGGACAGATTTGTGCTTTTCGACAAAAAGTGAATCGCGGTCGCTTTGTTTTGTCTTGTGCTTGGCTAAATGTTCACCGCTGGCTTCTTTCTGGAACGTACTTTCCAACTCTTCCAGAATTTCCTTTGAGCGTTCGAGAATAGACTTCGGTATGCCCGCCAGTTTGGCTACATGAATGCCGTAGCTTTTGTCCGTCCCGCCGGGCAGAATCTTATGCAGAAATACCACTTCATCCATCCATTCGCGAACAGCCACGTTGCAGTTCTTGATATTAGTAAAAAGCTCCGTCAGCTCGGTTATCTCATGGTAGTGCGTGGCGAACAATGTACGGCACTTGATTTTCGTTGCGATATACTCGGTAATCGCCCAGGCCAGTGACAAACCGTCGTAGGTACTGGTGCCCCGGCCGACCTCATCGAGAACCACTAACGACCGGTCAGTTGCGTTATTGATGATATTGGCGGTCTCGGTCATCTCGACCATAAAAGTTGATTGGCCTCGGGCCAATTCATCCGAAGCTCCAACTCGCGTAAAGATTCGGTCAACTATCCCCATGGTAGCCTGTTTGGCCGGTATAAAGCTTCCCGTCTGGGCCATCAATACCAGCAGGGCGGTTTGCCTTATATAGGTGCTCTTACCGGACATATTCGGCCCGGTGATTATCATCACATCGCCGCATCCGTTGCCGAGTTCTACGTCGTTCGGCACAAACTCAGCCCCTAACATCTCAGCCAGCACGGGATGCTTACCGTCGGTTATCAATAATTCGCGTCCGTTTGTTATTTTGGGCCTGATATAGTTTCTACGCTTGGCCAGATACGCCAATGCCCAAAGACAATCAATCTGAGCAAGGACATTCGCCAGCTTCTGTAGCCTGCTCACATATCCAAGGGCTGTGCTGCGAATCTGCTCGAACAATTTCAGCTCAAGTTCAAGGGCCTTTCCCTCGGCGCCGAGCACTTCTATCTCGTATTTCTTTAGCTCGTCCGTAATATACCGCTCGGCGTTTTTTATCGTCTGCTTGCGAACATAATCAGCAGGGACCTTGTCGGCAGAGGCATGACTTACTTCGATATAATAGCCGAAGACCTTGTTATAACCGATTTTTAGCTT
>CAZNXD010000012.1:7135-13537 GCA_964576935.1 uncultured Pirellulales bacterium
GCCGATTCCGGTTCTCTGGACTTGCTGCCTTTGATAGTCACTCAGCCAGCTTTGTCCATCGGTTGATATTGACCGCAGACGGTCAAGCTCTTCATCGAAGCCGGTCCTGATAACTCCGCCGTCGCGAAGATGTGCCGGACAGTCAGGCTCGATTGCCGCTTCCAGCAAATCCGCCAATGTGTCCATGCTGTCACAGTCTTGCGATAATTGATTAGCCAAGTCTGATTGTAGTTTCTGCAGAACTTGCGATACCAAAGGTACTTTGCGAAGCGTTCCCGCCAGCGCCACCAAATCTCTTGGCGTCACCCGGAATGTACTGATGCGAGCGGCGATTCGCTCGGTATCTGAAACGTTGGCAAGCAGCTTTCTTAGCTCATTCAATGTACTGTCCAACTCAATCAGCTCTTCGATTGTGTCCTGCCGCAGTTCAATCTCGCCGACATCGCACAGAGGCATACACAGCCAACCTCTGAACATCCTTGCCCCCATGCTGGTCAGGGTCTCATCGAGACAGTCCCAGAGGGCGCCTTTACTGCTCTCTGTTCGGAGGGTCCGAAGTATCTCCAGGCTCTGCAAACTGACCGCGTCGATTTGCAGATGTTTCTTGTGGTCAATTTTTTTCAGGCTCTGAATATGCCCCAGCGTGGTCTTTTGCGTCTCGTTGAGATATTCGATAATAGCCCCGGCTGCGGGAATTGTTTCATCGCCGTCTTCGATACCGAAGCCTTCGAGCGTCGCCGTGCCGAAATGCTTGAGCAGCCGCTGCTTTGCCTGATACGGGTCAAAATACCAGCTTGGCCGTTCCGTTATAGTCGCGCTGGTCACCGTGGTTATCTCTTTGGCCAATTTTCTTGTTTCAGCTTCGAACAGCTCACCCCGTCTGTCAGCTAACAGACATTCCGAAGGCCCGATTCGCAGAAGTTCATCTATGAGTCTTTCTTCGGACAACTGCTGTACATAGAAATGTCCCGTTGATACGTCGACCCAGCTTAACGCCGCGTTTGCGTTTTTGCCGAGATCGATAGCGCAGAGAAAATTGTCCTGTTTGGAATCGAGCAGAATATCGTCGGTCAATGTCCCCGGTGTGACAATGCGGACAACTTCGCGCTTTACGACGCCTTTTGCTGTTTTCGGGTCTTCGACCTGCTCGCAGACCGCGACTTTATAGCCGGCCTGCAGCATCTTTTTGAGATAACCGTCAACGGCATGGTAGGGAACGCCGGCTAGTGGAATCGGGTTGGTGCCTTTACTTCTGCTGGTAAGGGTCAGCCCGCAAACACGCGAACAGGTCTGTGCGTCCTCGTAAAAGGTCTCGTAGAAATCGCCCATCCGGAAAAACAGTATGCAGTCCGGGTACTTTTGCTTGACCTGATGAAACTGCTTCATCGCAGGCGTCAGTTTGTCGGTGTCGGTCGTCATAGCTGTGATTATACATGCACTTGGCCATTTAACAACTCTGTTATAGCCGAAAGCATATCTTCTCGCGATTGAGCATCTGCGATTCGGCTTAGAAGCTCCTCTTGGCGTGTTGTAAAGCAAATGACCTGGCTCAAATCAACTGCATCTGCTCCGATGATTTGCTGTATGCGATTAATTAGCTTTTCTGCGCCTGTTCCGTTTTTAGCGCTTATTTCTATTGCCTGGCCAAAATCTGCCGGCAGGTTTGCTTTATTCAGCTTCGCAGGTAAATCGCATTTATTCAAAACTGCAATTATTGTTTTTTCTTTTAATTGTTCAACGAGTCGTTTGCTTAATTCATGCATCTGCTCACTTCTGTCGAGCACCATTAGCACCAAATCAGCCCCTTCGAGAATCTCATGTGCTTTTTGCTGGGCCTTGCTATCGATTGTCCCATCCGCCAAAAGTGCCTCATCCAGCCCGGCCGTATCGAATACTTCCGCCGACAGCTTACCTAATTGACAGTGGGCACTGACCCAGTCGCGGGTTGTGCCTTTGATATCGGTGACAATCGCTTTTTCTTTGCCGGCAAGACAATTTAGAAGTGTGCTTTTACCGGAGTTGGGCGGTCCGGCCAAAACAATCTTACAGCCGTAAATTAACAGCTTCATTTTTTCGCTGATTTGAAGTATCGCTTCAGCCTCAGTGCGTATCTTTTCGAGTGAACCACTTTCAACAATTTTCTGCCAACTCTGCGAAGCTTTACTTAGGCCGCCTTCGATTTGATTTGTGATTATCCTGGTTCCGTCGAGTGTTTTGGCATCAGCCATGCCTAACTTTGCTTCAACAGCTATTGCATTTGACTGTGTTTGTTGCGAGTGTATTCTGGCAAGCAACTGCTCGGTAGATACAGTCCCGGCTCCATTTTCTTCAAGCAATCTTAAGATGTCCGAGACAATCAGCGGATTACCGTGGCAGTTAATGGTGAAGTTATCGGCTCCTTCACAGCCGATGAGCACCTGATCAATAACATTGCCGTTTATATTTATCGTTCCGAGCGTAGTTTGACCGGTTTTGAATTTAGAAGGGGGGTGAAAGATTTTTTTGAGGATATCAGCTGCAGCCGGGCCGAAAAGACCTATTGTCGCGATTGCCCCGGTGCCTTTTCCCGTCATTACCGCCGCAACTGTTTTCATGGGCTATTATATCTATGCAGATTTCTCATCGATATATTTTCTATAGGCAAGGGCAATGCCTTTGACCACCAGGTTTGGTACATAGGAATCTATGAACTTGCAATCGTCTTTGATAATCTCTGCCGAGGCGCCGGTCAGAACAGTCTGCGGCCACTTACCGATTTTCTCGGCGTAGCGTCTTATTATCTCTTCCAGCGTACCCACGGCTGCGTAATAAAGACCACAGTTAATCGCGTCGTTGGTGTTCTTGCCGTACGGGCCTTGCGGTTTTTTGACTTTTACCTGCGGCAGTTGTGCCGTCCCTTCTTTCAATGCCTTTGCCTTCATATCAAAACCAGGACATATCACGCCGCCCTGAAATATCCCGTTTTCGTCAACCAGATCGATAGTCAATGCCGTACCGAAATCAACCACGACCACCGTATCTTCTACTACCGCATAGGCCGCGGCAGCGGCGATTAACCTGTCGGTCCCCACATCAAGCGGCTCATCGATCCACATTGATATCGGAAGCGGAATATTCTTACCGATTACCAGAATCTTCTCGCTGAAGTTCTCTTTGACTATTTTTCGTATCAAAGTCGTCCAGGCCGGCTTGACACTGCTGACCACAATTACACCGTCCCGTTTTTTCTCTTTTGAGCTTTTGGAGACAGGTATTTTCTCCCATGCCGATTTGAGCGCTTTGGTAATTTTTGCTTCCGAATCACCGGGCATGGACTCTATATATTGCTGTTCGCCTTTGAGGAACAGGCCGATGTCTATATTCGTATTGCCGATGTCAATCGCGATAAGGTTCATATTATCTTTCTTGCCTTACCTTTTGCCAGAGCAGCTCTGATAGTTCCCTTACTCCGGAGCCTGTTACCGCTGATATGGCTACGACTTCACAGCTTAGCTCGTTTCTTAGCTGCTCAAGCGCCTTGCCCTGGGGGTCTATGTCCATCTTATTGGCTATGACGATTTCCGGTTTCTCCGCTAAGGCTTTGCTGTGTTCAGCCAATTCGCCGCGTATCTTATGATAATTCTGAGTCGGCCTTGAGCCGTCAGCGGGCATTATATCAACTATATGTGCCAGTACCGTAGTTCTTTCTATATGCCTTAAGAATTCATGACCCAATCCAGCCCCGTTATGGGCACCTTCAATGAGCCCCGGGATATCGGCCATGACGAAGCGGCGGTAGTCCGTCAATTCGACAATCCCCAGAACCGGCTCAAGAGTGGTGAATGGATAATCAGCGATTTTCGGCCTTGCCGCCGAGCAGCGGGATATCAGCGTACTTTTTCCGGCATTGGGCATACCGACCAGACCAACGTCGGCGATAAGTTTCAGTTCGAGCCGGATGTTCCTTTCCTGGCCTTTCTTGCCCGGCGTGGTCGTTCGAGGTGTTTGGTTGATGGATGTCGCAAAGGCCTTATTGCCTTTGCCGCCTCTTCCACTTCGGCAGATACGAACCTTCATTCCGGCTTCGCTAAGGTCCTTGAGCATCAGGTCCAGGTCTATATCGTAAATCAATGTTCCCGGCGGGACCTTGATAATCAAATCCTGACCATTGGCTCCGTGCCTGTTGCTTCCCTCGCCTTCTCTGCCGTTCTCGGCAATCCAGTGGTGCTTGCCGGCAAAATCCAGAAGCGTATCGAGGTTCTCAACTGCTTCGAAATACACATCGCCGCCGTTGCCGCCGTCACCGCCGTCGGGTCCGCCTTTAGGGATGAATTTTTCCCGCCGGAAGCTCAGACAGCCGTTGCCGCCGTCACCTGCCTTAACATAAATTTTTGCCTCATCGACAAACATATCCGACTGGTTTCCTTTAGAGAGCTATAAAAAAAGGATGGTAATTATACCATCCTTTTGTGCTTACTGTATTGCTTAAACGGATTTAGACCACGTGGACTTTTCGTCCCTGAAACTGTACTTTACCGTCAGCGGTCGCAAATAGCGTATAGTCCCTGCCCATACTAACCTTCGAGCCGGCAAAGAACTTGGTTCCGCATTGCCGGACCAGTATCGCCCCGGCCTTGGCCGCCTGCCCGCCGTATATCTTGACGCCCCTGTACTGGGCATTGCTGTCTCTTCCGTTTCTTGAAGAGCCTTGTCCTTTCTTATGCGCCATGACTTTGACCCTGTAAGTCCATAATCTGATTCAATCTATAAAACTGTTATTATACATGGTCGGCTGTGGCTGTCCAGCCAATTTTTTCTGCGGCACAAAGGATTTAAGATTGGTTTTGGGTCAGTTTTTTGCCTGCAGGATAGCGATTACCTCAGGCAGTGATACCATGCCGGCTGTGGTTAGCTTAATTTTGCCTTCGGGGTCGATGAAAAGGCTGCATGGAACCCCCACACTCCTGTAAGCCCGCTGGAATCCGTAGGGCGGCCGCATTTTGCCGGTATCGAGCAGTACGGTATAGTTTATCCCTGCTTTTGAGGCGAAATTTTTGATTTTAGAGAGTCTTTCATCCGAGATAGCCAGTATTGCTAATTCATCTTCACTGGTGTTGTTTCGCAGCTTAATCAAGCCCGGTATTTCCGTCAGACACGGCGGGCACCATGTTGCCCAAAAGACCAGCAGCACATTTTTGCCTTTATAGTCGCTTAGCTTATGCAGCTTACCGTTCAGGTCGGACAGGGCAAAATCGGGAGCGGTCTTGCCTTGCCAGTTATAATAGACAGGCTGCCACGTTCGGGCCGCAGCAATAATTTTCCTCAGACTCGGTGTCGCTACAGGTGCAACTGGAGGGCTTGGAGCTACAGGTGTATCTGGTGGGGTTGTAGTTACAGGTGCAGCCGTAGGCGTCTCGATTGGATTAGCGGGCTCGGCCATATCGTCACTTTCAGGATGTGGTGCTGCTTGGTGTGTGTGGATATGATAATTGTCGTCCTGGGCGATTAGAGTATTATCCGATGGAGATTTTTTCGAGATAGCCCATATTACTACCGCTACGAATACTACTGCTGCAATAATAGCTATCGGCAATAGACTCGCGTTCTTTTTCTTTGTCTCCGGCATACTGTATTTCTCCGCTTAAGTTTCTTCTTCTATAGCCTACCCCCAATTAGGGCGTCGGTTCGCACAATAATCTAACCTAAAAAGTCCTGTATGTAAACACTATTCCCAAATGCATACTCTTGCTCTGGGTTCCACTATACGGTAAAAACATTTGACAAAGCCGGTTTCGCTGCTAATATAGCTCGTTTTTGGTTTCAGTGTGGTAACGTTTATTATACGCTCATCATTGGTTGAAGTTGACATGCTCTCGGATTGCCTGACGGATATTCTTGCTACCGCCGCGTCCGGCCACGCCTGCGGTGTGAACATTGTATTGGTAATGGGCCTGGCCGTCTTTTGCGGAACACTTGGTGCAAAGCTGTTCCAGAGACTGCATGTCCCTCAGGTTGTAGGTTATGTAGTCGTTGGGATACTCGCCGGCAAGTCGGGCCTGAACATAATTAGATATGAAACCGTCGAGGCACTGTCACTGTTTAACATGTTTGCCCTTGGTATCATCGGTTTTTTGATTGGGGGGGAACTGAGGCGCGATGTGTTCAAGAAATACGGCAAACAGTTCATGTTCATTCTCATATCGGAAGGGCTTAGTGCTTTTGTCCTTGTTGGTCTGTTTTGCAGTTTGGCAGCCTGGTTGCTGATAGGGGACTTGAATAGGGCGATAGCCATGGGCCTTGTGCTGGGAGCCATAGCTTCGGCCACGGCCCCGGCGGCAACGGTAAACGTTTTATGGGAGTACAAGACGCGCGGCCCGCTGACGTCTACTATATTGGCGATTGTAGCGCTGGATGACGGCCTTT
>CAZNXD010000012.1:13547-13868 GCA_964576935.1 uncultured Pirellulales bacterium
GTATTGCTTCGAGCATGGCTCTCGCCTTTGTTGGTGGCGGCGATGGAGCCGTCGGCCATTCTATAATCAGAGCTATTATCGAGATTGTCGGCTCTGCCGGCCTTGGTGTTGGCTTTGGTTTTTTGCTGCATCTTGTGCTGAATCGCATAAAAGACACTGACAAAAGGCTCGCATTCATCGTGGCTTCTGTTCTGTTAGTCGTAGGCGTTGCTGTGTACACCGGTCTTGGTCCGATTCTCGCAGCGATGTCACTTGGCGTCACTATCGCCAACCTTGCTCCTAATCGTCGCAAAGGAATATTTGAAATCTTGGAGCGGTTTT
>CAZNXD010000012.1:13878-14388 GCA_964576935.1 uncultured Pirellulales bacterium
ACCTGTTTATGCCCTGTTCTTCGTTCTCGCTGGAGCGCATCTCGTTTTTGAGCAGATAACATGGTGGATGCTGGTCATGGCGGTTGTCTATCTGCTCGGCAGAACGGGCGGTAAGATGGCAGGGGCCTGGTTTGGCGCCGCACGCGCCAAGGCGGCCGAGAGCGTTCGAAAGTATCTGGGCTTGTGCTTACTAAGCCAGGCCGGCGTGGCCGTAGGCCTTGCCATCGTATCGAGTCACCTTTTTGGCAACGAAATAGGCCAGGCCATCATCGTAATTGTGATGTGCACTACATTCGTGGTTGAGATACTTGGCCCAATATGTGTGAAGGTCGGTGTAAAGAAGGCTTCTGAGGTGGGCTTGAACATCACAGAGGAAGATTTGATCGAAACTCGCAGCGTAGCTGATGTCGTCGACAAGGACATTCCAGCCATCTCGGCCAGCACGCAACTGAATGAAGTTATCAGAATCGTCAGTAATACCGACTCCTACTATTATCCCGTGGTAGATAG
>CAZNXD010000013.1:0-12317 GCA_964576935.1 uncultured Pirellulales bacterium
ATGCCTTCTGATAATCCTCGGCAGCGTTATGGTTAGGGTCGTAGTTTGCAGGGAGGGTTATAGTATTATATTCTGCAACATAGTTAATCTTAATTTTAGGTTTAGCTGTGAAAAACAATGCTATTTTCAGAACAAATAGAGACAATAAAATTCCCAGCGCTCCAAATATTAACTTTTTATTTAGTGGTTTCATTTTTTTCCCTAAGGAATAAACCTATCGTCTAAATCGCCGACATGTGAGAAATTATACGCCGGTACGTAACAACCCGTACAAGCATGTGCGGCGTCAAAAAAAGCAGCCTTGTATGTATCCCAGTCGCCCAGTGCATCCCAAAGAGCCATTAGAAATGTGTTATAGCGAGGAAAATCGCCCCCAAATGCTTCCTGCCTCCAGCTCATATAGTTGCGGTCGCTCGAATCGGGATTTATTCCATAACACCAGGCCATATCTCTAGTCCTGTTATAGTCATCTTCGTCGTATATATTATCTGGAGGATTTCCAACCATTAAAATTCCATTATAAAAATAGCTTGGCATACACATAGGGCCGTTCTTGCAACAATCGTGGAATACATGAAGATGGGGCTTCGCATTAAAATAGTTTATACTGTCGGCAACTGAATAACCGTTTTCATGGCGGCCTAAGCTGATATAATCCCCGGGAGGACCTGCCCAATTTCTTTTTAAATAGGAGAAGAATGGACCGTCGTGAGCGATAAAAGCTGTTCGCCACGGGCAATTTGGGTCTTTCTTCGGGTCGCCTACTCTTCGATTACCGTCGGAAATAATGTAAATAGCCTCCACGCCGTCAATTTGGAATGCTGTTTGGATATTTGCTCGTGTTGCCTGGCCAAAGAAAAGACAAATAGTGGGATCAAGCCCTCTTTTCTCACAGGCTTGAAGATATTCTTTCCAAACTTCCCTCCTTTCGTATGTCCAGTCACCAATACCCATAAAACCCTTTTTCACCCCAACCAATAATGACTTTGCGTTAGCACAGCCCGGGTCACTAACAACATCAAATTCTTTCGTTATATCTTTAATCCAGCTTTTCCAGTCGCTGTCTGTACTCTTGACTCCACCGGCTTCCTGAATAGTGAGGTCATTATACGGACTTTGTAAAATGCCGGCAGGAACAACGAAATTAAAGTTTCCGCTGGACGAATTTGTCCAGATTATATTTTCGTCTAAATCCCTTATTGTGAAGTCTATCGTGCTGCCACTGGTTGGCTCGTAAAAACCTGCAAACTGATAGGCCTGATTGTATTTATAAGTCTCACTACCAGTCAGGCAGTGGAGTCTGTTGTTAAACACGACATCTATATTTGGCGCGATTAAAACGTTATTATCGAGGCTTACGCCGACTACCTTGATTTCATGCAGGCCGTTGCGATATTCGTAGGTCGGAATCGACATATCTTCACCGAAAAAGGTGCCTAAGTATTGGCCGTCCATGAACAGATAACAGGTAATATCATCAGAAACACCGACAAGCGTCAGCAAAAGTACATCGGAAACTAAGTTCGGCTCTTGAGATAATTCGACACTCAGGTTAATAACATCCCCTGTTTTTTGCCATTCGCTGGCCAGTACAGCGAGGTCTCTCAAATCCACGAAACCGTCCTCTTTTAAGTCGTATCTGGTGTTCTCGAATCGATAATCGATCAGCTGTGACCAAAATCCCGCAAATTCAGCATAACTACAGAAATCAAAATATATCAGCCAATAGTCTGTGATTACAGTAAGGTCGTTAAAATCTATTACCCCGCTGTCATCGAAATCCCACCACCATCTCTGGTAGTTTTCATCATAATCGTAAAGCCAGTAGCCAGCAAACATGGCGAGGTCATTGTAGTCCACTGTGCAGTCGTTGTCAAAATCGGCCTGTAATGTTGTTGTGCCGGCGTTGGAAAAATCCCAGTTCGGATAGTGAAAGCCTATATCGATGATATTGGAGTCCGGGTATCCGTCTGTTGCGGTAGTTTTGCCGATAAGCCGGGTTTCTTCGATATACTCGTAGCCACCATTCACTAAAGGGCAATTCTGGTCGATATAGCATATAGGCATAAATCCCGTACCCGTCTCATAGGGATTCTGAGCCAATACAACAGGGTTGTCCTCATCGAACTCGTAATTTTTGTTAGTGTAGTTATTATAATAACCCGTGTTGCGCACATCGGCATACACATAGCCATTGGCAAGAACAAGACCATATCGACTGTTATTTGAGACCATATTATTTTCCAGAGAAGCGAAACCAGCGTCATCAGCATCTGCTGTGCCATAAATTGATATCCCATCCCACTGGGGCGAGTTATCACATGTGTTATTCCGTATGAAGATACTGCTCTCGCTCGATGCCTGGCCTGTCATGGACTCCATATAAATTTCAACGGCGCCATAGCTTGAGCCGTAAAACAAATTGTTGGTGATATCAGTGTGGTCAAGCCCGAATTCAACTATGCCATATACGCAATTAGCAAAGTAGTTATCACTAATGTTGTTTTCGAGTTTCCTGTCTAATACTACGACACCGGCGTATGCCCATTCTACGATGCTGTATTTAACTTGCGTAGCAGGAGAAGCTGTTTCTGTGATATAGATAGGACAGTAATAATCCTCATAGTTTGGATATGCGGCATCTGAAGTATAGATGATTTCATTGCCGGGGGTTCCACACGAAATCATAGCCCCGCCGTTGATTATCTGTATCGCAGCATCGATGCCGGTGGCAAATACTACCATTGTCCCTGGCTCGATGACAAGCAAGGCGTTATTGACATCAATCAGAGTCAAAACATGATAAACATTGTCTGCCGTCCAAAGTGTGTTCGTAGTAATGTCAGATGTTATGTCAATGACACTACCATATTTTGACAACGCCGCACTACCATTATGTGTAGCAGATATCCGACTTTTGTCATTGACGTCCCGTATTGCTGACCCCGACCCCTTTGCAAGCTGTGGGCAGATTCGCAGAACTCTTTTTTCCTCCTGTCTTGGCTTAACTTTCAAATGACTATAAGGTGTTGTGGTGGATAAATATTTCGGCTCAGATGTTTTGGTTGCGTCCGAGCTATAGCGGTTTACGGACGAGTTCATATCCGCATTGGCAACTGAAACCATAATTAGAACGATAGCAATTAATAGAAATGGTTTTCCTCTACATGCGATAAATTCTTTTCTTACTAAAAGAATTAGAATTGAAGAAGTGAATTTGCCTTGCCTCATGATTACCTCCCGTTTTTTCCTGTTTGTTATCTTCCCGACCTACAGCCATCTTAAATTGTCGAATCCAAATGTCAACAAAAAAATGATTATTTTTACACTTTTTTACCAACAAACTCTGCGGCTGTAGATTTCCTGTTCAGCGAGGCGCATATTAAAAGAGCACCGTCGCAATCACGCCCAACTCAGGCCCGGAAGAGCCTTTGAGGAACGCGAAAGCAAACGATGCCCTTTCTATAGCACTGGTGTCTTTACCGCATGCTTACGCCCTAAAAGCAATAAGCATACGGTGCTCTCTGTAGAAACAAAGAGCACCGAGCCTTCCAAACGCTTCCTCAATTACAAACTTCCGGTTTGAGTTGGGACGTCTGAAATCTCAGTGAACTATCAAACCAAATTGTCAATTATTATACTAAGACTCGGCAATTCCGAATGCAAGATAAATCTAAAAATTTCGCCAAGTCGCTGAATATGCGGAATTAACATCAAATAGAAAATAAGTGAGAACTGAAAAGACCGTGTGAATCCACGGCTGTGAAATGTCCTGGCTAAGGCTATGTCTTCATCGAATCGAGTTCAACCACGGCAATTGGCACAAATAGAATGACCGGAAGCCACGCCCAGAAGGCCGGGACGATGTTCTCGATGACGACTTCTGTAGCCATCATTTTACAGATGAAAGTTACAATAAAACACGCGCCGGTAATTCCAAAGCTGATGGTAATGGCGGACTTCATGGAGCGGGGGTCGCGGCAAATCAATACGGGAAGGCTAATCAGGAGCATAACAATATTAATCAAGAGGTCCGTGACGCGGAAGTGTTTCTGGCTGTAAAGTTGCGCCAGGTCGCGCACCCTTGTCGGGGACGAGGCGAGCATCGATAACTGTGATGAGCTGAGCAGGGTCAAATATCTGGCTCTTTGTCTTACGGGAATATCCTCTGGCGTTAGGTCTGTGGCAAAACTGTCGATAGGTTTTGGTCCGGTAATAGCGGCTTTTGGCGTGTACGTTCCGTCGACCAGGCGCCAGAGCTTAGCATCGTAATCGTACACGGCTTTTGTAGCTGATATACGGCCGGTTACGGACCAGTTGAGCGAATCGGGAATTCTGCTGCGAGTCAGTATGGTTGGATAACGCATCGTCGCGGTTTTGACATCGAATGTAACGGCCCTGATAAGAGCGCCATTTGTGTCGGTTACGAAATCGACTTTGTAGGTTTCCTCGCCGGGAAGTGTATCGTGCGAGCGCATAAGCTGCGGAGCAAACTTTGGAATTATGAGTTCCTGGTCTATAACCAACAGACCCGTAAAGGCCAAAGTCAGAACAAGAAGGGGGACGATGACGCGCTTGAGGCTGACGCCCGAGGCCATTAAAGCAATGAACTCACCGGACCGGACCATTTTGCCGATAGAAAAGGCCGCAGCAACAACAGCTATGATACCGGCAAAATCACGGAAGTAGAGCGTGCTGTTGATGGCATAATAATTGACTATATTGCCGATGATGTCAAAGAATCCGAGCTGCGTGTGCTCTGTAAATTCATCAATATTGACAAACAAATCGATAATTATGCGCAGGCCCACCAATACGCAAAAGAATATTCCGTATCCGACCAGGAAGTTCTTGGCAATATATTTATCGAGTAGCTTTAGTTTCATCAAAAAACCTTTAATTCTTCAACAGCTTTCGATACAAGCCGGTCGCCAGCAATGAAAGCAGCACAAAGCCGGACCATATCAGTAGTATCCCGCCAGTTAAGGACAATTCTTCATGCTTGGCTACGTTTTTGCCCATCATAAGACAGACCACTAACAGCATAGCCGGAACAGCGCTAATTCCGAAAGCAGTCAAGAGATGCCCGCCGCGAAAGATTACGCCCAGTGCGATGCCAATCAGAATAAGCGGCACACAACTGACCCCGAGTGCAAGCCTGGTATGGATTTCGGCCTTTATATCGACCATAGCCTCTTGTATGGTGTATTGCACAATCCTCTGAAGGTTTGCGAGCTTGGGGCTGGGGTCTGTTTTGAGCATGGAAGTAACTGCCTGCGGTACTGTACTGTGCAAAACACTGTGAGTCTCCAGCTTGTGCCGAAGTTCAGCCGGCAGGAGCAAGCCACGTATAAACCTTCGTCCCGCCGCAAAACCTTCGCTTCCATCAGGTCTCTGCCAGCGGGGGCTGTAGAGCTCCATCTTTATGACAGGGTCGAATTCATCGCCTTCAATTCTCAGGATAGCTTCTGAACAAAACCATTTTTGAACGAGTTGGCGCGTATCGGTGTCGTACTGCTGGACTTCAACCTGCCCGGATAAGTACAGCTCTTTAGCTTCACTGTTCGGATTGACATTTGCGCGACAGTCGTCGGCTCGGAAGCTGACACTGTTGGGCTCGCCAAACAATTCGTAAGAGCTTTCATTGTTGTCGATTATTTTCTCGGAGATATCCTGTGCGAGCAGCTCTGTAACCAGCTGGGCGTGGCTCTGGCGGGCAGCCTGTTCGATAGGATAGAACGCCAGAGGATTCGTTTCGATTCTCTTCATCTCACCTATTCTTTTGAACTGTATGTTATCGCCCAGAAGCGAGGGAAATTCATGAGTGAGGGGGAGCCGTTCGAAATAAAACCACTGTTCATTGTCGGCGTCCATCTGGTACAGACGATTGGCCACAATTTGAACTTCATTAAATTTATCATTAGAGTTGAACTTAACGCTGGCATTTTCGGCGGTGATAATCCTGCTTACCTGCATCCTATTCATTGATATAACCACCACGCCGTAAAGCATGTCGTTTTTGATGCTGGCCTGGTCGGCATAGAGAATGTATTTGCCTTTTGGGGGCAGTTCATAGAAACCCCTTCGCTGGATGTTCCTGAACAGAATTTGCTTTGCATCGGCTTTGATTGCAGCTTCGCCGTGTTGCACATAAGTCGGAACTACATGAAAGCTAAGGATAAGGTTAATTATGGCTACGATTATCGCCAGGGCCAGACCCGGATAAACCAGAGTCCAGAGGCTTATGCCGCTGGCCTTGCAGGCATCAAGCTCGTTGTCACTGGCCAGCCTGCCGTAGACCAGGGCGACGGCAAACAAGGCGGAAAGTGGAAGTACAAAAGTAAGGGTAATCGGCAAAGAGTACCCCAGGATTGGCATGACCTGACCCGGCCCAATGCCGTATTCCTGAATCGGCCTCAGGATGCTGAGAAGACTCATAATCAAGGTCAGCGCAACAGTAGCCGGGACCAGTATCTTCAGCAGCTCACGGAATACATATCTGTGAAGCACAAAAACCATCGCTTGTAGCCATCCTCAATAAAACCGAATCCATTCTGGCCGGCACTTTGAGCCGGATTGGGCCATTGTAAGTAATAAAGGCCTTTTGCCAACAAATTTCTGTGGACTTTCACACTATGCGCCGGGGCATTTATCTTGCCTTTTAGGCAGGCTATGCATACAATAACACTCCTTTGGATTGTTGTTGGAGCGGCAAATGAGTTTCAAAGTCAATTTAGGGGTGGTAATAACAGCAGTTACGCTTTTGTGCACGGTTAGCTACGCAGACAAGGTTGTCCTAAAGCAAGGGCAGATAATAACCGGCGATATTCTTGCTGAAAAAGACGCGCAGCTAATTGTTGATGTGGGCGTGAGCGTATTGGCAATTCCGAAAGAGAAAGTACTCGAATTTGAGTACTCCGAGGGATATACCATCGATGCGGTTGATTCTAATGACGCCAATCAGCCGGGAATCCAGCTCGTCTCTGACTATACGAAGCTCTACAAAACCGCAAAGCTCAGGAAAACGACCGTCGAAAAATGCGTTGAAGCTGTAGCCGAGGCTGTGGTCATGGTTTCGACGCCGGCGGGGATGGGGAGCGGTTTTTTCCTGAATGAAGAGGGATACCTTATAACGAACTATCACGTTATAGAAAGGGAAACACGGATTGAGGTGACTGTTTTCCACAAGCAGAAAAACGGTTTTGAAAAGAAAAAATTCAAGCAGGTCAAAATTGAAGCGATAAATCCGTTTGTCGATTTAGCTCTGCTGAAGGTCGAAGACCTGGGAGAAACTAAGGTCAAATTTGCTTATCTGGGTGACATCGACCGGATAAGGGTCGGTGAGCAGGTCTTTGCTATAGGTAATCCGCTGGGCCTGGAGCGGACAGTTACCGACGGGGTAATCAGTACCAGAAACAGAGCTTTTGAAGGGCTGGTCTATATTCAAACCAATGCGGATATCAATCCGGGAAACAGCGGCGGGCCTTTGTTTAATCTGGCCGGTGAAGTGATTGGCGTGACTAATATGGGTTACATTTTCTACGGCGGCCTGGGCTTTGCCATACCGATAAACTATGTAAAGCACTTCATCGGGAACCGTGAAGCGTTCGCTTATGATAAAGATAATCCAAATTCGGGCTTCAGGTACATCCAGCCGGACAAAAGGCGGAACCCGAATCAGCCGAAATTTCTGAAAAAATCGAAATAACATCAACACAAATGGGGCTTTTTGAAAGGAAAACTAATGCGGACTTGGCAATATTTTAAGACAAGGATTTGGATATTGTTCGTTCCGGTTATCGTTCTTGCATTTGCAACGGCACAGGCTAAGACGTTACCGGAGATGGCTAAGTTAGTACCGCCCGAGACAATAGTTCTGGTTGATATCGCTAATTTCAGTGAGTGTAAGACTCAGTTTGAAAAGACCGACCTTCACAAGCTTTACAAAGACCCGGCAATGGCGGCATTCGCCGAACAAATAAAAGGCAAGTGGAAAGAAATGGTCAACGAGCTCGACGAGAATAATATCTTAAGGTCTCTCATTGATGCCGACATATTGCCGCAGGGAAGAGTATCGCTGGCAATTGCATTTAGCAGACCGCAAAAGGACAAGGAAGAGCCGCCGGTATTGTTGATGACAGAATGGGGTCAGGAGGACATTGCTAAAGTTAAAGAGGCCGTAACCAGAATGATGGAGAAGAACGCGGAACTTGGCGGCCGCAAGAAGTCAAGCGAGCAGTTCCAGGATGTCACTATAGAAACAGCGGTAGATGAGAAAGGCACAGAGTTCAGCTATTGTTTCATTGATAACTATTTTATGGGAACTACGAATGCCGAATTACTCAAATTCGCGGTGGCCCATGCCAAGGGAGCGAGCAGCCCCGCTTTAGCCGCCGATACCGACTACCAAAACACAATCAAGGCGACAGGGCCTTATCACGATGTTGATTTTTACCTGAACATTAGACAGCTTATCAAAATTGCAGTGTCGGAGGATACGACAGGTCAGGCACAGAATACCATGTCAGCTCTTGGAGTGGATAGTGTAAGCGGATTGGGCTTATCTTTAGGCGTAGCCCGAACGCCTGCGAATCAGTGGTTAGGCAAGGCTCTGCTTAGAAACAACGGGGCAAAGAAAGGCATCCTGAAGATGCTGGATGCGAAAAGTTCGGCGCTTGACGTGCCAAAGTTTGTTCCGGCATCGGTGTACCGGGTAAGCCTGGTCAATCTTGACCTCAAGACAATGTACTCAGAGCTCGCTAACGTACTCAATGCTGTTAATCCGATGTTTGCATCTTTATTGTATATGCCGCTGATACCGCCGAGCCCACAGGGCGAGCCGCCGTTACAACTGAAGGAAGATATAATCGACCACTTAGGCTCACAGATTGTAGTTGCCCAGGGTGTGAAAAAACCGTTCTCGATGGAGATGGCTCCAACTGAATACGCCGTGGCTGTTGCGACAAGTAACCGCAGCGCACTTGAGAAATCGCTGGCGACACTACACAGCAAAAGATTCGCAGTAGGCAATCCCGACGCAAAGAGAGAACTGTTGGGTCACACGCTATATCTGATTAACCTGCAAGCAATGCCTTTCTTTAACCGGGGACCTGTTCAGCCGATGCAGGCGACAGGCCCGGGTTCGGCTGAGATGGCTATACCTAACCTGGCGTTTACCGTGACGGATACTCATGTAATTTTTGGTCTGGAGAGCAGTGTGGAACAAGCTATTCGTGCTCTTCGCAGCGGCGATTCAGTATCTTCGGCCAAGTGGTTCACCGCCGCAAAAGCCGCAGCTCCTTCGACGGCGCTTATGGCTGGATTCGAGGACAATCGAGCCGCCGCCGAATACCTGTGGTGGATGCTGAAACAAATTGGCGACACCAGAAATCTAAAGCCTGACCCGTCGATGGGCCCGGCTGCGATGTTCGCCGGAGCAGGTCTTAATTTCTCTGTGCTGCCGGAATTTGAAGCGGTGAGAAAATACTTCGGTATATCCGCCTCTCACATGGTCAGTAGAGAAGATGGCTTCTTCATAGAGTTTAAGGCGGTTGAATCTCCCGACAAGTGATTGAAGTGATATTTAGCGAGCAGGCAGGCGCAGCTTTTGCCGGCTCGTTAATGAATAACTTTGTTTAAAGGATAGGTGATTATCCCTGAGGCTCCGGCTCGCTTGAGGGCGGGGACCAGTGAGCGCTCGATTTTATCTTCAATAATCACTTCGATGGCAATGTAATCGGAATCGGCCAGGCTGGAAATAGTAGGACTTTTCTCTGAGGGCAGCAATTTCAGCACAGCTTCCAGGTCGTCCTTTTTAGCATTCAGCTTCAAGCCGACCTTTCCACGGGCATCTATCGCGGCGTTCAACAGGATTGAAATATTTTCAATTTTTTCGCGTTTGAACTTGTCCTGCCAGGAAAGTTTGTTGGCAATGAATCTGGTGGTTGAAACCGCTATAGTATCGACGA
The DNA here is from genome assembly GCA_964576935.1 of uncultured Pirellulales bacterium. Taxonomy (GTDB): domain Bacteria; phylum Planctomycetota; class Phycisphaerae; order Sedimentisphaerales; family Anaerobacaceae; genus CAYMOE01. The sequence goes on from CAZNXD010000013.1 coordinate 9,969, forward strand.
TACGGAGGTTGTTTGCACTTAGAGACGAGCCGGTTTCAGTAAGTTCGACGATTGCATCAACGAGGCGGGCCTTTACCTCGGTCGAGCCCCAGCTAAACTCCACCTTGACATTGATATTTTTATCGGCGAAGTACTTTCGGGTAACGTTGACTAATTCAGTAGCGATGATCTTGCCCCGGAGGTCTTCGGATTTCTTAATAGCGGATTCGTTGGGTACGGCTAAAACCCACCTGGCTGATTTTGCTGTAGCTTTGCTGTAGGCAAGTTCGCAGACCTCGACAACATCCGATTCATTTTCCATAATCCAGTCGTAGCCGGTGATGCCTGCATCAAGCACGCCGTCGGCTACATATCTGCTCATCTCCTGGGCCCGCAACAGAACCGGTTGAATCTGCTCGTCGTCGATTCGGGGCAGATAGCTCCGCTCGGCGCCGGCGATATCAAAACCAGCTTTGCCGAATAGCTCGATTGTAGCCTTTTGCAGGCTGCCAGAAGGGATACCGAGTTTCAGAACGTTATCAGCCATTTTGTTTTTCCGTACCTTTCTTTTTAGGTAGCTGTTTTCTTCTTCTTCATTTTTTTCTTGGTTTTCTTTTTCTTCGTGGACTTTGTGTTTTTACTGCGGGTGGTCTTGGTCTTCTTTTTCAAACGTCTCTGTGCTTCGCTTTGTCGTCGCAGCAGGCTGTAAAATTCGTATGCATTACTGGCCGATATTTGCCTGGCGAGGAAGCCTCCTATCTCGTTTGCGTCGGCACTTGGGTGAACTAATTCGTTATCTTTCAAGAATTCGATCATCTTTTCCGTAAGAGGTATTGCGTGACCGCCCATAGCAGTAAGTATGCAGTAATCCACACAGAAGTTACTGACCTTGTCGAATTTCCCTAACGTGGCCCGCGCCTGTCGCTTACCCGCTTTTTTCATTGATTCAAGATTGATGGCGTTATACTTTTCAAATATTGTGGTTAAAGCTCTAATTATGTTCAAAGCTACCGTCTTGGCGGCATTATTATCTTCGCCGAGCATTTCCATAATCTCTTCAGGGCGAGAAACCCTCATGTCGTTGAAATCGATGAAATAATCGGAGAACCTGCGAAAGGCGGCCTTGGTAGCCGTTTCAGTCATATGCTCGAGGACAAGAGAATGTACCAGTGCTTCGAGTATATCTTCGTATTCAACTTTTTTTACCTTTGGGTATTTGCGCTTCAGGGAGCGATAAAGCTTCTGAACGTTTTGAGCGTATTGCTTACTGTTTTTCATAAAAGGTCCTGCAATTGTGTATCGCCAAAACCAAAGCCGGGACGACCCCGGCAATTAAATGTTTTCTTCTGTCTCCGGCTGCTCGTGTTCAAGTTCGCGTGCAGCCTGGTCAATCAGGTTCATAGTCTCCAAAGTCTTTTTGAACGCTTCGTCGAGCTTGAAGTGCAGTACGGGACAGAACTTGCTATCAAGCTTATCAGCGACGAAGCCCTGGACGCGACTTCTGGCATGCGTCAAAGCCTGAAATGTACGCCGCTGAGCGGCTTCGTCGGAACCAAATATACTGATGTATACATCGGCATTGCGCAAATCGGCGGTGAGTTCGACTCTGGTTACGCTGACAAAACCCTCGATACGGGGGTCATTAAGACCGTCACGAATCGCGGCGCTGACCGCTTCCTTCACTACACGAGCAACTTTTTCCTGCCGGCGACTCGCCATTATGAACACCGCACAATATCAAAGCGTTCTGGCCACTTTGACGATTTCGTAGAAATCGAAGACATCATCGACTTTGATGTCGTCGAATTTGGCCAATTTTATTCCACACTCCAGCCCGGCCTTGACCTCTCGGGCATCATCTTTGAAGTGCTTCAGCGAAGATAGGGTTAAATCATCTCTTATCACAATATTATCTCGTATTAGCCGGACCCGTGCGTTTTTAGTCACAATCCCATCGCTGACATAACAGCCGGCAATAGAGCCTATCCTTGAAACCTTGAATACCTCTCTGACAGTAGCTCTGCCGAGACTCTTTTCCTTCTCCTCGGGCTCAAGCAGACCAACCATCGACTTCTGCAACTCTTCGGTTATTCGGTAGATAACAGTGTAAAGCCTGATGTCAACACCGGCATCCTCTGCTATTTTCGAGACATGCTCTTCTGCAACTACATTAAAGCCGATGATTATGGCATTGGAGGCTTCGGCGAGCACGACGTCACCTTCGGTAATCCCTCCGGGGGCGGCATGCAATATCCTGATTTTGACTTCCTCGGTGCTGAGTTCGGATAGGTACTTAATCAGTGTGTCCACAGAGCCCTGCACATCTGCCTTTATAATAATATTGAGCTCTTTGACGTTGCCGGCTTCTAT
>CAZNXD010000013.1:12327-14357 GCA_964576935.1 uncultured Pirellulales bacterium
TCCAGGGTCACCTGAGTGCGTTTTGCCAGGGTGGTCTCTCGGGTGAGGGCTTTATTTTCACCTGCAGCGTCCTTGGCCCGATTGATATCATCCAGGCAATAGAAACGGTCTCCCGCCGCCGGTACGTCACTCAGCCCTGTCACTTCCGCCGGCATAGAGCTGGTGGCGGTTTTGATATTTCTACCGTTGCTGTCTTTGAGCATTTTGATTCTGCCGTACGCACTGCCGGCTAAAACGATATCGCCCTTTTTGAGTTTTCCTTCTTTTATGAGCAAGGTAGCGACAGGTCCCCGCTGGGCCGACATCTTCGCCTCGACAACCCAACCGGTCGCAGGAATCGTATCGTCAGCTTTCAGCTCAAGCAGCTGAGAGATATAATCCAGGTGTTCGAGTAAATTGTCGATACCTTCGCCGGTAGTAGCACTGGTTTTGACAAGCTCTGTGCTTCCGCCCCATTCGGTTGGGGCCACCTCGTATTCTGCGAGGCGAGAATAGACACGATTGAGATCACAGCCGGGCAGGTCAATTTTGTTCAGAGCCACTATTACAGGTACCTGGGCGGCTTTTGCGTGGTTTATGGCTTCAACGGTCTGGGGCATCACGCCGTCATCAGCGGCTACAACCAAAACAACTACATCGGTCATATTAGCGCCGCGGGCCCGCATGGAAGTGAAGGCTTCATGGCCCGGAGTATCCAGAAAAGTAACAGTGTGGCCGTTCCAGGTTACTTGTGATGCTCCGATATGTTGTGTTATACCGCCTGCTTCACCAGCCTGAACCTGGGTCGAGCGAATTCTGTCCAAAAGGCTGGTCTTGCCGTGGTCAACGTGACCGAGCATTGTCGCAACGACCGAGCGTTGTTTAAGATTATTACGTGGTCGACTTTCAAACTCATTACTGATTTGTTCCTCAATCGAGCTTTTTCGCTCAACGATAAGTTCAATCCCAAGCTCCATGGCCACCAGCTCGGCAACATCTGCACTTATCGATTGGTTTGCGGTGGCCATTATTCCCTGTTGCATGAGCTTGGCTATTATGTCGGTAGCCTTGACCGCCAGGAAGGCGGAGAGGCTTTTGACGGTGATAGGTTCAGCAATGACAGCCTTTTCCGGATGGACAACTGTTTCAACCGAGGCGGCTTTTTTCTTTGTGGCGATTCTTCTTGTTGGCCTAAGTCGCATTCCTTCGCCGCCGGCTGCACTGAGGCGTGCCTGCCGTTCTTCAAGGTCTCTCTGGTGACGCTGGGTGAGGAATCTGGACCTTCTTGTTGCTTCGATATCCTGCTCGTCTCTCCTACGGCCATGCGTTCGGGCCTTGTGCCGTCCAGGTTCCTTCGTTTCGGTAGTCTCAGTTAGTCCCAAACCGTCCTCGGTACCGGCGCTGCGCATCAATGGCTCGGTCGCTGGCTCGTCATATCTGTGTCGTGGCTTGGGTTTGGGACGCCGCTGAGGTTCCGGCTCCGGCTGTTCAACTCGAATAACCTGCGGGCCGCTGAGCTTTGCCGGCTCGGGCTTTTCGAGCATCGGACCGGCAGGGATTATCGGCTCAGGCTCGGCTGGGGCCGGCGCTTCCGGGCTAACCTCGGGCGGCTCGGCGACGGCAGTTGCCCCGGCGGGGGGCTCGAGGCCTGAAGCCTGGGCATCTGTTTTAGGTTTAGCCTTTTTTCGAGTAGCAGCTTTAGACTTAGTTTTTTTCCTGATGCGAACCTTGGCCAGATTCACTTTCTCAGAGGTCTCAACCGTCGTGACGTTATCGCCCTCGCTGAACCATTCACGAATTGTGGCAGCCAAACCGGCTGAGATGGTGGACATGTGGTTCTTAACGCCCAGTTCCTCATCCTGGCATTTCTTTACGATTGCCGAGCTCTTGACTCCAAGCTCCTTTGCCAAAATGTAAACTCTTGTTGTTGACACAAATGTCTCCGTCTAAGACGTCAAGGCCGTTGAATCAAACTTCACTTTCTTTCGAAAAATTCGATTGGTCCTGGATGACCTGTTCTTCCTTTTCCATCATTGCCTCAGCTTGGTTCC
>CAZNXD010000014.1:0-14163 GCA_964576935.1 uncultured Pirellulales bacterium
CGGCAATATTCAAATCCATACCGATACCGAGCTGGCGAGTCTTGAGAACGGGCAAAACGGCAGTCGTTACTGCGCCGTGCTGACTCATAAACCGGCCCATACCCAAAGCACAATTGATATTGACAGCGTGATAGTGGCAACCGGCCATGACCCGTACGATGCTTCAGTAGATGCTTCATGGGGATACGGACGGGGCTCGAATATTATCGATGGCGTCGAAGCGGAAAGGCAGTTAGCTGAGCATAATAAGTTATTGCGGCCTTTGGATGGACAGATGCCGAAACGTCTTGCCTTTGTGCAATGCGTTGGTTCTCGCAGCGACCAGACACATCGCAGAGGCGAAGAAAGCAGCTACTGCTCGGCGGTTTGTTGTTCGTATGCGTTGCGCATAGGCCAATTGGCAAAATACCTCAAGCAGGATTGTGATGTCACTATCTTTTACATGGATATCCAGAACTTTGGCAAAGGCTTCAATGAGTTCTACAAACAGTGTCGCGACAGTATGTCCTTTATTCGCTCTCGGCCGTATGAGGTCAATCAGAACGCAGACGGTACGGTGACAGTTAGCTATGCCGCTGAATCGGCAACGGCCGGCAACGACACACAGCTTTGCAAAGCGGATTTCGATATGGTGGTTCTATCGGTTGGCATTCGGCCAAGGGCGGATTCTGTAGCAGTATCGGATGTTTTGGGGATAGCGACCGATGAGTATGGTTTTTTCGGTCTTAAAGATGCTTCGGCTTTCGCGAATTTACAACGTCAAGGCATTTATGCTGTAGGAACCTGCGAAGGGCCAAAGGATATTAAGGATTCCATCGCCCAGGCCGAGGCCGTCAGCGCAATGATATTGAGTGATTACAAAACCATCCAAAACACGAATAGTACGATTCACAGAGTTAGCGAGGCCGACGCGATTGAATATAAAAAAATTCCGGTCAATCAGGACGTTCTGGTTCTTGGCAGTGGCGTAGCCGCCATGCAAACCGCGATTGGACTTTCTGAATTGGACCATAATGTTACTTTGGTTTGCAGCGAACAAAACCTCGGAGGAGCAGCAGCCAATAATCCTCAGCTTTATGGATACATCGGCGGCGACCTTGCCGAATCCGAGGCCTTCGTTCGGTTGTGTGTTAGCGAACTTATTGATAAGGTTACAAACGACAGCCGAATCAGCCTCAAAAGTAATGTTGAGCTTCAGTCTGTTAAGGGTGAGTTTGGCAATTTCAGTGTCAGAGTCGGTTCAAACGGCAAGGCCGAGAATATCAATGCCGGGGCGATTGTCCTGGCGGTCGGTGCGGGCAATAAAAAATCAGCTTTAGGCGAACTTATTAATAAAGGCAGACGTGTCCCAAGACGCATTGCGATAGTGATGGATTTACTCGCCGAGCAGACCCGGACGATATGTGCTGAGGCCCTTTCGGCGGCCGAACTTTTAGTTAAGCAATACGGCACCGAAGTAAAATTATACTGCAGCAATCTGCGGGTTGCCGCGCATGGATTGGAGGCACAGTACAAAAGAGCCAGACAGGCCGGCGTGGTGATTATCAAATATAACAGGCCGCCGGTTATCTCAGAGCGCGGCTATAACAAGACTGTAACTGTTGAAGACGGCCCGGCCGGCTGCGAGCTTACGGAAGAATTCGACCTGGTAGTAATAGCTGATGCGGTTTCAGTGAACGGCCAAGAGACGCTAAGTAAATTCAAATATCTAAAGGCCGGACCCGAAGGTGCTCTTCAGGTTGATAATGTCTGGGCATTGCCTGTGGCAAGTAATATCGACGGCATATTTATTGTCGGCGGCGCCAAGGGTAACAGCGAATTAAGAGAAGCCCAGGCCGATGGATTAGCCGTTGCGTATGAGATTCACGAGCTTTTGAAGAACGGCCAAATCGAGGTTCCATTAGACGCGGCGATAGTTGATGCGGACAAATGTGTATTATGTCTGGCCTGCCTTCGAAGCTGTCCGCATGGCGCAATTTCAATTGATACAGAAAATGAGACTGCGAAAATTTCAGAGATTAGCTGCCGCCGCTGTGGGATATGTGTTGTGCAGTGCCCGGCCGGAGCCATTGAGCTGCCAAGATACACAACCGAGCAAATCGCAACCGAAGTCGGCGATAAGCCGAAGGTCACGGTTTTTGCCTGCGAAAACTCAGCTTATCCTTTAGCTACTGCCAATCAGCAGTATGATGAGAATGTAACGCTGATAAAGGTCCCTTGTGCCGGTAAGGTGGACCCGAAAGAGATTTTGAGAGAATTGCAATGCGGCGCTGATAAGGTGAAAATAATCGCCTGCCATAAAGAAAACTGCAAGTATATAACCGGTTCGAGCTACGCGGCCAAGAGAATCACTTACATTAAAAGTATGCTCGAAAAGGCGGGCCTTGATTCGAATAAACTGACATTCTGTGAATTAGCCAGTGTGGAGCCGGCAAAGTTTTTGGAATATGTGAAGGAGTGAAGATAGATGACGGCACAGATTATAGATGGTAAGCAGGTTGCGGCCGATATGCGAGCCGAGTTGAAGGCCGAAGTAGCCAAACTCAAAGAGCAGGACATAGTTCCCGGTCTTGCGGTTGTCCTGGTTGGCGAAGACCCGGCCAGCAAATCTTATGTCACCGCAAAGGAAAAGGCCTGCGGCGAGATTGGTATTTACTCCGATGATAATCGCCTGTCCGCGGATACCAAAGAAGAAGACTTGCTTGCATTGGTCGATAAGCTAAATAAAGACCCGAAGATTAACGGGATTTTAGTGCAGCTTCCCTTGCCCAAACATATTAATGAGAGCAAGGTACTGTTGGCTATCAACCCGGATAAGGACGTTGACGGCTTTCATCCTATGAATGTCGGCAAAATGGTGGTTGGTGAAAAAGGCTTTTTGCCCTGTACGCCGCACGGCGTGATTCAAATGCTGTTGCGAAGCAAGGTCAAACTCGAAGGCGCCGAGGTCGTAGTAGTAGGCAGAAGCAACATCGTGGGAAAGCCCGTGGCAAATATGCTGATTCAAAAAGCCCCTACAGGCAATGCAACCGTTACAGTTTGCCACACGCGGACAAAAAATCTGGCTGAGCACGTAAAAAGGGCGGATATTATCATCGCCGCTGCCGGTCGGCCGAACACAATCACTGCGGATATGGTCAAAGACGGAGCGGTGGTTATTGATGTCGGTGTCAACCGGGTTGACGATGCCACAAAAAAGAGAGGCTATAGATTAGTGGGTGATGTCGATTTCGAGGCGGTCAAGGAAAAGGCAAGTCTGATTACACCGGTCCCCGGCGGAGTGGGACCGATGACAATAACAATGTTGCTTTATAATACAGTTGAGTCCGCCAAAAGGGCGGCGGGAATAGAAAAATGATAGTAGCAGAACAAAAACCGATTGAAGAAATCAAAGAATTGATTGGGCCGCACAAACGCGTCCTGCTTTTAGGCTGCGGGACATGTGTCACCGTCTGTCTTGCAGGCGGCGAACGCCAGGTAGCAACACTTGCCCCAATTCTGCGAATGTCAACCAAGGCCGAGATTCTGGAAAACACCATCGAAAGGCAGTGCGACGCAGAGTTCTTTGACGAGATTAAAGAACAGGCCGAATCGTGCGATGCAATTTTATCGATGGCCTGCGGCGTTGGTGTTCAGATGGTGGCCCGTGTTTTTCCGGACAAGCCTGTGTACCCGGCCCTTAATACGGTGTTCTGCGGGACAAACGACGGCGCGGGACAGTGGAGCGAGAATTGCCTGGCGTGCGGTGATTGCAAGCTGGGTATATTCGGCGGCGTCTGTCCGGTGACACGATGTTCGAAATCACTTTTGAATGGGCCGTGCGGCGGCTCTGTCGATGGCATGTGTGAGGTGGACCCGGAAAACACCGAGTGCGGCTGGCAGCTTATCTATGACAGATTAAAAAAGCTGGGCAAGCTTGACATACTGGCCGAAAATGCCCAGCCGTATGACTGGTCGAAAACACATTCAGGCGGACCAAGAAGGCTTAGCAGGGAGGATATAGCTCAGTTATGAAACAGACAACCGAATACAAATCGGCAAGTAACCTTGAGAAGACACTTACGGCGGGCAAGTTCGCCGTAACCGCCGAGTTAGGCCCGCCGAAAAGCGCCGACCTCGAGCACATTAAAAACAAAGCAAAGCTTCTCAAGGGTCACGTTGACGCGGTCAACATCACGGACAACCAGACGGCCATTGTGCGGGTTTCGAGCATTGCCGTTGGCAAGCTGGTTTTGGATATGGGTCTCGAACCGATAATGCAGATGACCTGTCGTGACAGGAATCGCCTTGCTATGCAAAGTGACATCCTCGGAGCCTATCTTCTTGGCATACGTAACATATTATGTTTGAGCGGTGACCACACTTGCTTCGGTAATCACCCAACAGCGCGTGGTGTTTATGACCTCGATTCGATTCAACTTGTCGAGATGGTTCGGAACATGCGGGACGTAAAAGTTTTTCAAAACGGCGAAGAGATACGAAACGGTAAAAAGGCTGAAATTAAAGAGCCGAAGATGTTCATCGGAGCCGCGGCCAATCCTTTTGCCGACCCGTTCGAATATCGCGTTATTCGTCTTGAGAAAAAAATAAATGCCGGTGTGGATTTCATTCAGACACAGTGCATTTACGATATGGACCGATTTGCCTCATGGATGGAGCAGGTTCGCAATAGGGGCCTGCATGAAAAATGCAAGATACTGGCGGGCGTAACACCGCTCAAATCGGTCGGTATGGCAAAGTATATGAGGGACAAGGTGGCCGGCGTGGTTGTGCCTGATTATTACATCGACCGGCTCGCAAAGGCCGAAGACGCCGCAGCCGAAGGCATTAAAATTTGCGTAGAGCAAATCCGGCGGCTGCGCGAGATTGAAGGCGTTGCCGGCGTGCACATAATGGCAATTGAATGGGAACAAAAGGTTGCTGAAATCGTAGAAAAAGCTCAGCTCAAAAAAAGGTAAATAATTATTGGTTTGGCTCGTGAGGTAGCCATGGAAAAAATAGAAGCTAAAAATCTTGATTCTAATTTCAAATACGATGTGGCGGCATATCCCGGCGGCGAGAACATCAAGCTTTGCTATGCCTGCGGAACCTGCACGGCTGGCTGTCCGGTCTCGGCCGTGGATGCAGATTTTAATCCGCGAAAGATAATCAGGCAGGTCCTGCTGGGCATGCGAAAAGACGTACTCAGCTCGCCCGTGATTTGGCGGTGCGTGCAGTGCTATTCTTGTACCGCCAAGTGTCCGCAGAATGTCAAATTTAGAGACATCATGCGAGCCTTAAGAGAAATGGCCGTGGCCGAAGGTTACGTTGATAAAGAAATGCTCGAAGAAGTAAAACAGCTCGACGAGTTCACGCAGAAACTGCGACGGGATATGGTCAATCTCCTGGTAGAAGACAAAGGTAAATTCAAAGCGGCTAAAAGCAAAGTCAAAAAAGCAGTATCAAGCTGAGGCTGTAGGGGATAGTTTTAATGATAAAACCCGCTAAACAGCAGAATAAAGTTGGAGCGGTACTGGTTGTCGGCGGCGGTGTAGCCGGTATCCAGGCCTCGCTCGACTTGGCCGGGTCAGGCCAGAAGGTCTACCTTCTGGAAAAATCCCCAGCCATCGGCGGGTATATGGCTCGGCTCGATAAAACGTTCCCGACAAACGACTGCTCGATGTGTATTCTCTCGCCGAAAATTGTCGAGTGCGGCCGACATTTGAATATAGATATTATTACATGGTCTGAGCTTGAAGAAGTCACCGGCTCGGCTGGTAATTTCAAAGTCAGGATTCGCAAAAAAGCCCGGTATGTTGACCTGGACAAATGCACCGGCTGCGGCGACTGTGTAGCGGTTTGTCCTGTTAGTTTTCCTGATGAGTTCGATGCTGAGCTTGGCGACAGGCGGGCGGTTTACCGGCCGTATCCGCAGGCCTTTCCAAATGCCTTTGTCATCGATAAACGCGGCAAAGCCCCGTGTCGAATCGGTTGTCCTGCCGGCATTAACATAAATGCTTATGTAGCGCTTACCGCCGCCGGTAAATTTGACGAAGCGCTCGATGTTGTCCTGGAAACTGTTCCGCTTCCTGCAGTTCTCGGAAGAGTCTGTGACCATCCCTGTGAGAATGAATGTCAGCTTGGTTGCGGCCATGAACCGGTCGCTATTTGTGCGCTGAAAAGATTTCTCGCTGATTATCGAAGGGCCAAAGGCACTCATAAAGTCCAGCCGAAGGTTGAGCAGAACCTTGCAAAGGTAGCTGTAATAGGTTCCGGCCCGGCAGGCCTTGCCGCGGCAAGAGAGCTGGCGCGAAAAGGATACAAACCGGAAATCTTCGAATCGCGCGATAAGGCGGGCGGTATGCTTCGCTGGGGTATTCCTGATTACAGACTGCCGCCTGATGTTCTCGATGCAGACATTCAGGATGTGCTCGACGAAGGTGTTAAGCTGAATCTCAATAAAAAATTAGGCAAAGACTTCACTCTTGCCGAGCTTAAAAAACAGGGCTTTGAATCTGTTGTCCTGGCTATCGGTGCTCAATTGGGCAGCAAGTTCCCTGTCGAGGGATATGAGCTGGACGGTTTTGTCGATTGTATTGAGTTTCTCAACGAAGCCAACAGCAATCAAAAAGTAAAAGTCGGAAAGAAAGTCACTGTAATAGGCGGCGGCAACAGCGCGGTTGACGCAGCCAGGGTCGCGCTTCGCTTAGGAGCCAAAGAAGTCACGATGGTCTATCGCCGGACCCGTGCCGAGATGCCTGCAATAGAGGAAGAAATAGAAGCTGTCGAAGCCGAGGGTATAAAAATCATCTATCTGGCCGCTCCGTCCCGGCTGATTGCAAAGGGCGACAAGGTCGCCTCGATGGAATGTGTTCGGATGGAGCTGGGCGAGCCTGACGAGTCAGGCCGTCGTCGCCCCGTCAAAATCGCCGGTTCGGAATTCATCATCGAAACGGACATGGTCATATCGGCTATCGGCCAGAAGGTAGATTTTTCCGGCGACGATGAAGTACTAAAAGAGCTTTCCCTCACGAAGTGGGGAACGATTGATTCCGATAGTGATAATGCCTCGACAAATATCGAAGGTATCTTTGCCGCCGGAGATGCTGTAACAGGACCCGCCAGCATTATCAAAGCTATAGACCAGGGACGCAAAGCAGCCAATGCCGTCGACTGTTTCCTGCGGAAAGTACCTTTTGAACCTGAGGTAAAAGTAACACCTCAAGATATCACCGAAAAACCTCCGACAGTTGAAGAATCAGATACTCAGGTTCCGCGAACAAAGCAGGTTGAGCTGCCTGTAGAGAAGCGAATAAAGAACTTTGCTGAAGTAGAAGAGACTTACACCGAGCAGCAAGCAATCGCCGAGGCCAACCGATGCCTGCAATGCGCTATTTGTTCGGAATGTATGGCCTGTGTAACTGCGTGCAAGGCCGAAGCAATTTGCCATGAGGCAAAAGACGAAATAGAAGAAATCAACGTCGGCTCGATTGTAGTAGTGCCCGGTTTCGAGGAGTATCTCTCGAAACTCAAGTACGATTATGGCTACAGCCGTTATCCTGACGTTGTCAGCAGTATCCAGTTTGAACGGATACTGTCGGCTTCGGGACCGTTTGCAGGCCACATCCAGCGGCCTTCCGACGGCGTCGCGCCGAAGAAAATCGCGTTTTTACAATGCGTCGGCTCGCGCGATTTGTCATGCCGCAACGGTTACTGTTCGAGCGTCTGCTGCATGTACGCGATTAAAGAAGCGGTCATTGCCAAAGAGCATATGAAGGGCGTTGATGTCACCATATTCTTTATGGATATGCGGGCTTTTGGTAAAGACTTCGATAAATATTACGAACGAGCAAAATCCGAATACGGTGTCAATTTCATCAGGGCACGAGTCAGCGACGTTTTCAAAACCGATGGCGATCCGCAGCTGACGGTTCAGTACTCGGCTGAAGATGGCTGTGTAGAGCAGGACGATTTTGACATGGTTGTCCTCTCGGTCGGCCTGGAACCTTCTGCCGAGGCTCGCGAGATGGGCCGCAAGCTCGGCATACGCGTTGAGCCGAACGGCTTTTTCTTCAGCCAACCAACCGAACCTCTTTGCAGTTCGCGTGAAGGTATTTTCCTGGCCGGTGCCGCCTGCGGCCCGAAAGATATTCCTGAGACGGTGACACAGGCAAGCGGAGCAGCCGGAAAAGCGGCGGGCCTTTTAGCCCAAGCGAGAAACACACTGACCGTTGAACGACAGTATCCTCCACAGAAAGATATCAGGGGCCGGGAACCGCGAATCGGCGTCTTCGTATGTCACTGCGGTATAAATATCGGCGGCGTAGTCGATGTTCCAGGCGTCGCTGAGTACGCAAAAACTCTGCCGTTTGTAACCTATGCCGAAGAGAACCTCTATACCTGCTCGCAGGACACGCAAGACCACATCAAAGAAATAATTGCCGAGCACGACCTTAATCGTGTCGTGGTCGCGTCCTGTTCACCGAGAACGCATGAACCGCTGTTCCAGGAAACACTGCGCGAAGCGGGGCTCAATCCGCACTTATTCGAGATGACCAATATCCGAGACCAGTGCTCATGGGTACATATGGACAATCCCGAGCTGGCGACCGAAAAATCCAAAGACCTTTTGCGTATGATTGTTGCAAAGAGCGCTTATATCGAACCGCTTACCACAACGCTGGTCGATGTTACATCATCGGCTTTAGTTGTCGGCGGAGGTCTGGCCGGTATGACAGCGGCCTTGGCGATTGCCGAGCAGGGCTTTGAAGTAGTTCTTATAGAAAAACAAAAACAACTCGGCGGCAACCTCAATAACCTGCGATACACCTTTGAGCAGAATGATATACCCAAGTACGTTGATGAGTTGCGTCAAAGAATTGAGAATGACGACAAAGTCACGGTCTATACAGAGACCGAATTGGAATCAGTTGAAGGATTTGTCGGCAATTTCATAAGCACGCTGCGAAACAACTCCGATAGCATCACTTTCGAACATGGCACAGTCGTAGTAGCTACCGGAGGCAGTGAATATAAACCGCAGGAATATCTGTATCAGCAGCGCGATGATGTCCTGACTCAGTTGGAGCTGGAGCAATCACTTGCAAAACAAATAGTGCCGGAAAATGCAAAATCAGTAGTGATGATTCAGTGTGTCGGCTCACGCGAGCAGGGCCATATGTATTGCAGCAGAGTTTGCTGTAACACAGCCGTAAAGAACGCGCTTAAAATCAAAGAGCTGTCACCCGAAACCGAGGTCTATGTTCTGTATCGTGACGTGCGGACGTATGGGCTCAGTGAAAAATACTTCCAGCAGGCCCGCGATAAAGGTGTAATTTTCGTACGATACGACGTGGATGCCAAGCCGCAAGTAACTGATAACAAAGGACTTACGGTCTCTGTGTACGAGCCGATAGTCGGAAAACAATTAGAGCTTGCCCCGGGTTTATTGGTGCTTAGTTCGAGAATCGACCCCTGCGGTGACAATGGTGCCTTGGCCCAGCTTTTGAAAGTACCGACAAACGAAGATGGTTTCTTCCTCGAAGCGCATGTCAAATTAAGACCCGTTGAGTTCGCCACTGAAGGTATATTCGTAGCTGGCCTTGCCCATAGCCCAAAGAATATTCCCGAAACAATTGCCCAGGCCCAGGCCGCGGCGGCCAAGGCATGTGTGATTCTCTCGAAGGAAAAATACGAGGCTGAGGCAAAGGTCTCGCAGGTCGATGTCACCAGATGCAGCGCCTGCGGAACATGCATTCATACCTGCCCGTATCAAGCAATTGAACTTATGATGGTCGATGAACGAAACGAAATTATAGCGGCCCAGGTCAATCCAGCGCTTTGCAAGGGCTGCGGTGCCTGCGCCGCAGCTTGTCGAAACGGAGCTATCGACGTCAAGGGAATTACCGACCATCAGATTAATCAAATGATAAAGGCTTTGTAAGATATGACAGTTGAGTCTGAAAATTGGGAACCTAAAATTCTGGCTTTTCTCTGTAGCTGGTGTTCTTATGCCGGCGCGGATTTGGCCGGTGTCAGCCGTCTGCAGTATCCGCCTAACGTACGGGTGATTAAGGTCCCATGTTCGGGCCGAATAAACCCGGTTTTTATTGTACGGGCCCTTCAGCAGGGCTGGGACGGAGTCCTGGTTAGCGGCTGTCATCCGGGCGATTGTCATTATATAAGTGGTAACTACTTTGCCAGGCGCAGGTTCGCAATTCTCAAAAGACTTCTTGAATTTGTCGGTGTCGAAGAAGGCCGCGTTCAGTTTTCATGGGTCTCAGCCGGCGAAGGTGAAAAATTTGCTACTGTGATTAAAGAAGTTACAGAGTCGGTAAAAAAATTAGGCCCGGCCACAAGGCTGGTTAAAGGTAAGTCATAATATGGCTGATTTGGAAAGACAACTTAGAGCTGAATCGAAACGGCTGCTTGAAGAAAGAATCGTCGATTGTGTCATCGGCTATGAAAACAGCGACGACCCTCTGATTACCACGCCCTGTTTTATAACCGAGTCGAACGATGTCGAACGATTAGTGCTCAATTGTTTCTGCGGCAATAATCTCACTAAGTATTTGGTTGGCCGCAAAGATAAGGTCGCGGTCGTAGCCAAAGCCTGCGATGTACGCTCAGTCGCCGTCCTGGTCAAAGAAAATCAGGTTAAGCGTGAGAATGTTACTGTTATCGGCGTGCCGTCTCTGCAAATAGTTGACCAGAAAAAAATATACGCCCATCTGGCTGGCAAAGAAGTGACAAAAGCTTCTTTGGAAGATGGAATTATTCATGTTGAGGGCGACGGTTTTAGTGAAGATTTGAAGATAGACGATTTTTTGCAGACAGGCTGTGAGCCGCGAAACGATATAGATGCCTCGATGTTTGATATTGTGATCGGCGATACCCCATTGCCTCAGCAGAGCGTTGACGAAGACGAATTAATAGAAAAACTTGAAGCCATGACGTCGCAGCAGCGCTGGGAATTCTTCAAAAAGGAATTCTCAAAGTGCATCCGGTGCTATGCCTGCCGCGAGGCCTGTCCCTTGTGTTACTGCAAGAGCTGTTTTGTTGACCAGAGCTTCCCGGCATGGTTCGGTAAGGGCAATGAAATTTCCGATACTATGTGCTATCACATAATAAGGGCTCTTCACGCGGCAGGTCGCTGCGTTGATTGTGGCGCATGTGTAAGAGCTTGCCCAAACGATATTAACCTTAGAATTCTGAACAGGAAAATCGCCAAAGATATCAAAGAACTGTTCGGCGCCGAAGCGGGCCTTAATCCCGAAGAGGATTTACCGTTGACCTTGTACAAGGATGACGACCCGCAGGAGTTCATCAAATAAAGCCATGAAAGCAATAGCTAAACAAAAAATTGGTTCTGTACTCGATTCTCTGGCAAAGCAGTACAAACTCTTTGCGCCGGTTTCCGAGGACGGCTTGAAGTTTGACTATGCAGAGGTAAAAGACTCTGGCAAAGTCAATCTTGATTTTACTAACTCGCACGAGTCCCTGAAGAAGCTGTTCTTCCCGCAGTATGAGGTTCTGTTCAGGTATTACGCAGACGGCCGGCGTGAAGTTCCGAACTTAGAGACCGATAAAAAGCGGATTATTTTTGGTGCCAGGCCCTGTGACGTCAAAGCACTGCTGCTTTTGGACAAAGTATTCGATGACGCCAAGTATCAGGACCCGTACTACCTGACCAGACGCAATAACACTGTAATTTTCGCATTGGGTTGCAATAGCCCGCAGAGCACATGCTTCTGCACATCGTTTGGCATTGGACCTTTTGCCAAAGAAGGTGTGGATGTATTCGTCGCTGATTTAGATGATGCATACTTGGTTGAACCGTTGACCGTTGCCGGCAAAGAGATTGTCGAAAAGTTGCCTGCCTTAAAGCAAGCTTCGAGCGAACAAGTCGCGCAATATGAAAAAATTGCTGCCGAAGCCGAAGCTAAAATAAAAAAGCACGTCGAGCTGGAAGGGCTGCCCGAAGAGCTCGCAGGTAAATTTGACGACGAAATTTGGGAACAGATACACCAGAAGTGTGTCCGTTGTGGAGTTTGCACCTTTTTGTGCCCGACATGTCACTGCTTCGACATGATAGACGAAAATGAAGGTAGCGAAGGGGCTCGGGTAAGAATTTGGGATTCATGCATGTCGTGCAGCTTTACGCAGGAAGCCTCGGGCCATAATCCTCGTCCCGGCGGCAGGGAAAAAATGCGACAGCGCATCATGCACAAGTTCAGTTACTTCCCTGAAGACTTCGGTGAATTTGCCTGTGTCGGTTGCGGCCGGTGCATAAGGAATTGTCCGGTCAGAAATGACATAACAAAAACTATAAAAAAATTAAGAGAAACAAAAGCAAAAGAGGCAAAATGAGAAATCCCTACGTACCTGCATCGATTATTCTCAAACAAAAGCGAATCGAGAACGAGGCGGGGGATTTACAGACTTTTGACTTTGCGTTCGAGGATAAAAAACAGGGCGAAGCTTTCGAGTTTGTGTGTGGCCAGTTTGCAATGGTCTCAATAGACGGCGTCGGCGAAGCGCCGTTCGGCATCGCTTCATCACCGCTGCAAAATGACACCGTGCAGTTCACAGTAAAGCAGTATTCAAAAGGAGTTCTGACGAACGCGCTTTATAACCTCTCTGTTGGAGATAAGCTCGGAATGAGAGGCCCCTTCGGCAATGGCTATCCGATGACCCAGCTCCAGGGCAAGAATATTTTGATAGTCGGCGGCGGTTTTGCCCTGACGACACTTCGCTCCGTAGTAAAATTTATACTGCACGAATCAAATCGTGACAAATACGGCAAATTAGAAGTGCTCGTAGCCGCTCGTGAGCCCGACGAGATGCTCTATAAAGATGATCTTGCTGAGTGGTCCAGGCGAGATGATATCGAGGTAATTCGGGCTATCGACAAACCGGCCGACGGCTGGGATGGCAGGGTTGGTTTTGCCGCAGCTGTTTTGGAGAAGATGTCACCGGAGGCGGAAAATGCCTACGCCTTGGTATGCGGACCGCAGATTATGATAAAGACTTGTATTGATGTGCTGCTTAAATTGGATTTCCCGCCGGACAGGATTGTAAACTCCCTGGAGATGAAAATGAAATGCGGCATAGGCAAATGTGGCCGATGCAATATCGGCAGTAAATACATCTGCAAGGACGGTCCCGTTTTCACTTACAAACAGATATGTGAGCTTGGCGGCGAATACTAAGTAGTTTCACCAGTTAGCCATTGCTCAATCAACAAGCCATTTGTCGATAATTTCATCGGTCTTCTGAGGAAGTATCCCCGTCAGCCACGCCAGGTCAACTACAGTGAATCGCTTTCTAATCTCATGCATATGGGCAAGTGCCTCTGCGATTTGCTCACGTGACAGATTCGAATCAGCAATAGAGCAGGCTGCGCCGGCCGCTTGCAGGCAATTCTTTATTTCTCGTGGACTTCTAACAATAGTTCTTAGTTTTACTTTGAGTTTTTCCCAGGTGTCCTGTTGGCTTAGTTTACTGCGGACAATCTCAAGTTGTTGTTTCTTGGCCTTGTACTGCTGGCTAACAGACTCTGCCACGGAAGTATCCGTCCAGAGTTTGTAATTTATTTCTTCAGGCATATCTATAAATGTTGGCCTCTCAATTTTCAAAAGCTTCTCATAAAGAGCTGCCGATACAATTGTCCCCAAAGCCACTTGTGCGCCGTGCAGATTATGCTCTTGGCCTCGTATATCTGCTAACATATCGAGCGTATGACTTAAAAGATGCTCTCCTCCGCTTGCTGGTGCGCTGCTGCCCACCATCGTCATTACAATGCCCGTCCAGAACAACGCTTCGAATAGTCCTTTAACGGCATCGCTCTCGATGTTTTTTACATCTTGTGGCTGCTTGAGATAAAGAGCTTCCAGTGAGCTTAAAAGCTCAACGCAGTAATCACAGAAATACTCACCAAAGAGATAATTATTCAGCAGCCAGTCTGCGTTGCTCTGAGATTTGGCAACAGTATCACCAAAGCCTGCTGCGGTCATTTCAAACGGTGCGTTTTCTATTACTGCCGGCTCGGCTAACACAGCCAGCGGCGGCTTTGCTTCCATCACCACTTTAACTCACTTTATTTTAGCGTAGAATTTCATAGAGTTATTTAGTTTAATCGTCTGATCTGTTGTTACTATTTTTTATGTCTGATTCAGTTTAATT
>CAZNXD010000015.1:0-14059 GCA_964576935.1 uncultured Pirellulales bacterium
TCTATAAGAATCGGCCTTTCCGGTGTCACCTCAACCGCGGCGGCCATATACTCCGTGAGCATTTCTTCATCGTGTACTACCTCCATCCCTCTGCCGCCCAGAACATACGAAGGACGTACCATCAACGGATAGCCGATGCGTTCGGCTATCTTGAGGGCCTGCTTCAAATCACTGGCCATGCCGGCTTCGGGCATCGGGATGCCAAGCTTTTTCATCATACCGCGGAACCTGTCGCGGTCCTCCGCCAAATCGATGGTCTCAGGACTGGTACCGATTACTTTAACCCCGGCAGCTTCAAGCTCGCTCGCAATATTCAAAGGAGTCTGCCCGCCGAATTGGACTATCACGCCCTTCGGTTTCTCTTTTTCGTAAATGCTTAAAACATCTTCTACGGTCAACGGCTCAAAGTAGAGTTTATCTGAAGTGTCATAATCGGTCGATACCGTTTCGGGATTGCAGTTGACCATTATGGATTCATAGCCTTCATCGCGAAGAGCAAAGGCGGCATGAACACAGCAGTAATCAAACTCAATGCCCTGGCCGATTCGGTTAGGCCCGCCGCCCAGAACCATAATCTTCTCTCTATCCGTCGTCGTTACTTTATCCGGCGCGTTGTAAGTAGAATAGTAATAAGCGGCATTTTCGACACCGCTGACCGGCACAGCGTCCCACGCCTCGACAACTCCCAGGCCGATACGCTGCCTGCGAATTTTTTCTTCGGGCACTGCTGTTAATTTGGCGAGATAACGGTCTGCAAAACCGTCCCGCTTGGCCTGAGTTAACAGCTTATCCGGGATTTTCTTGCCTTTGTATTCAAGGATTTGCTTTTCGAGTGCAACCAATTCCGCCATCTGTTCGATGAACCACGGCTTGATATATGTCCTTTCATATAGCGTCTGTACATCGGCGCCCTTTCTCAAGGCTTCATACATAATAAACTGTCGCTCGCTCGACGGATGGGCCAAGAGCCCCATCAATTCTTCAAGCGGCATCTGGTTAAAGTTCTTTGCAAAGCCCAGACCGTACCGCCCGATTTCCAGTGAGCGAATCGCTTTAAGAAACGCCTCCTTATAGTTCTTGCCGATACTCATAGCTTCGCCTACCGCACGCATCTGGGTGCCGAGCTTATCTTCCACGCCTTTGAATTTCTCAAACGCCCATCGTGAGAACTTGACCACGACGTAATCACCGCTGGGCGTATACTTTTCGAGTGTATCTTCCCTCCAGTATGGAATCTCATCCAAAGTAAGGCCGCCTGCAAGAAGCGAGGACACAAACGCTATAGGAAAACCTGTTGCCTTCGAAGCCAGCGCCGACGAACGCGACGTCCTTGGATTAATTTCGATAACTACAACTCTGCCGGTCTCTGGGTCATGTGCAAACTGAATATTCGTCCCACCAATGACCTCAATCGCATCCACAATATCGTATGAATACTTCTGCAGCTTCTGCTGAAGTTTTTCGTCAATGGTCAGCATCGGCGCGGTGCAATATGAGTCGCCGGTATGCACACCCATAGCATCGACGTTTTCTATAAAGCAGACTGTAATCTTCTGGGCTTTGGAGTCGCGCACCACTTCAAGCTCGAGCTCCTCCCAGCCAAGAACGGACTCTTCTATCAACACCTGATTCACCAAGCTGACGGCAAGCCCCCTCGACGCTACTGTTCTGAGCTCCTCAACATTGTAAACATGCCCCCCGCCGGTGCCGCCCATTGTATATGCCGGCCGAACCACTATCGGATAGCCCAGTTTGTCAGCTATTTTTTCAGCTTCTTCAACGGTATAAGCTATTTCGCTGCGCGGCACCTCAAGGCCGAGCTTCTTCATTGTTTTTTTGAACTCCAGCCGGTCTTCGCCTCGCTCGATGGCGTCAATCTGCACACCGATAACTTTCACACCGTATTTTTTTAGAACGCCGGCCTTGTGCAGTTCAGAAGACAGGTTAAGGCCGCTTTGACCGCCGAGGTTCGGCAAAAGCGCATCCGGGCGCTCGGCCTTAATAATTTCAGCCATAGTCCGGCAGTTAAGCGGCTCGATATATGTTGCATCCGCCGTGCCCGGGTCGGTCATAATTGTTGCCGGATTTGAATTGACCAGCACGATTTCATAGCCAAGCTTCCGCAATGCTTTGCATGCCTGTGTTCCCGAATAGTCGAACTCGCAGGCCTGACCGATAACAATCGGCCCTGAACCTATAATCATTACTTTCTTGATATCTTTGCGCCTCGGCATTGGACTTGCTCCTTTTTTGGTAAACGCCTCCGGGTTCGCGACGCTCCCTGCGCGAAATCGATTGGGCCAGATTAAACCCCATCGAGCCGAAGATGTCAAACAATAAAGCCTGTTATGCGTGAGGGTTCACCGCAGGCATGGATTTTAGCCGACTTATTCAAAAATCAAAGTCCGGACCCGGCCGCTCCGGACTTGACAAGCAGCGGATTTTAAATTACAATTAATATAGTCAATGAACTGTTGAGCCTGTTACGAAATTCGCTGGCGCAGCGATATTCGTAATCTGCTCGCAGATTTGTCCTTAGTGAGGTTTGTAGTATGGACCAGGAAAATCTGCAACGGATAGAGCGGATATTAGATCATTATTTTTCAGACCGCCAGCTCCTCAAAAAAGCGTTCTACCATTCTTCCGCGGTTGACAACCGCGCCCTAAGCAACGAACGGCTCGAATTTCTGGGCGATGCGGTGCTCGGTGTCGTGATTTGCCAGAGCTTATTTGACAGATTCCCGGAATATCTCGAAGGCGACCTTACCAAAATCAAAAGTGCCCTTGTCTCCAGAAGAACCTGCGCAAAGGTAATCAGAAAGCTCGGCCTGCAAAAATTCCTCGAGGTCGGCAAAGGAATGAACGGCAGCATCTCTCTGTCAGGCTCTCTTGCAGCAGGGCTTTTCGAAGCCCTCGTCGCCGCCATATACATAGACGGCGGATTCGACGCCGCAAAGAAGTTTATCCTTAGCAGCTTCAATTCTATGATTGACCAGGCCGACGCAAAACAAGCCCACGGAAATTACAAGTCGCTCCTGCAGCAATATGCCCAGCAGCATTTCAACATCACACCTGTTTATACACTGCTCGATGAAAAGGGGCCCGACCATAACAAATGCTTCGAGGTCGAAGCCGTCATTGCCGACCGTCATTTCTCAAGCGCCTGGGGAACCAACAAAAAAGAAGCCGAACAAAAAGCCGCGTTCAATGCACTTCTCGAATTAGGAATCCTCGAAAAAGCCCCCGCTGAATAATTAACCCCCGCTGAGCCCAGGTATTTGCCGCCGGCAGACATTACTACTCAGTAGCTATATACGCCACAAAACACAATATCACCGCCGTGGCAATTATGAACACCACAATCGAACCGAACAACATCGCACTTTCTTTTATGAATTTGCCAGGGGTAATCTTCGGCATTTTTATCGCCTTATAAACCACTGCAATAGCAGCCGCTAAAGGAAGCACCCACAACATCGATTGCGGATTGACTCCGATTTCTTCAGGCGAAGTAAAACTTGCCAATATCTTAAAGATGTCTGCCGACATACTAATCTCCATTGCTTGCCACAGCTCGCTTGTGTCCTATATACACACAGTTAATGATGCACAGCAAATTTAATAGCCCCGAAATGCTTGTATATAACTGCCCAATTTCGTTGGGCTTGCCATAAGACAAATACCTGCCGCTGGCTGTCATCCTACCCAGCAGCCCCACCAGCGGCGAATTTAATATCTGCGCCGCAAACCACGGCTTGGCCTGCACCGGGTCAATTACCCCTATTGAACCGATGTATATGCCTATGCAAAAGGTAATAGCAATCACGACAAAAACAATCACAGCGCGCGTGCTCTCACCCAGCAGCAAATATCCGCCGCCCGGTATCACCCAGCCTAATGCTATTATTAATATCAAGCGCAACCCGTGATTTGGTTCAATGTCTTTGCTCATTAAGACTATTTTCCTTCGGCAGCCTTCTCTTGGGAAGGTTCGTTTGGTTCCTTATCACCCTTTTCTTCTTTCACCGGTCTGAAATTCATTCGCTTGAGAATATTATCCGGCTGAAAGTGAACCGCAGTGAGGTTTTGACTTTCTGTACTCTCCAACCTATAAGCCCATATCGGTTTGCTGCCTAAATACTCATCGTTATAAATCCTGCTTATGGATAATTCTTTAACCAAATAATAACTCATATCCGGTTCCATTTTGACAACCAAAGGTAACTCAGCCGGCTGATTACTGTCAGCTGGTATCAGCGAATAAAGCTTTTCGATGATTCTGGCTTCTCTAATACTCTGGTCCATCAGTCGCTTAGCGGCAGGGTCGGACTCGCCGCGAAAGGCCAAAGTCTCCATATACTCATCCGAGTACCTCCTAAGGCCCTGCCAATCAACCATCTCGAATGTATTCGGCTCATTCGCGTCCGAAGAACCGAACCGGCTATTGAACTGCTCAAGTGCAGCTTCCCATCCCTGTTCGGCCGCGAGTACGGCAAAGTCCTCTGCCTTTTGCTTGGCCACTTCCATCGCTGCAAGATTTTTCAAGTCCTCTACAGCCTTATCCTTCACAGAGTAACTCTGATGAACCGTCTCATTGGGTTCGTCAAGTACAATCGAAACCTTACTGAAGCTCTGCTCTAATGAATTCGGCTCCGTTGCTTCTTTGACCTCAACCACCCTGACCATTGCTGCTATTCGGCCCCTGACATCCAGCGCCGGTCCGATATTCTCATACATCTTTACCGCTCTGCTCTGCTGTAAACCGGTATTGTCACCACTAAGGGATTCAACTGAAAAAACCAACTGGGATAATGGCGTTGGCATCTGGCCCGCCGAGCGGCTTCTTAAAAACAGCCCCGACAAATACTCATCCGCCCTCATATCATCTGCGTTTAGCAGGCCCATCTTGCCCGAATACACCTTGATTCCATACTTCTGTGACAATTGTCCGGCAATCTGAGTGTAATCAGCCGCCAGTTCTTCTAATTTTTCCGCATCAAGCTCGGCAACATCTGCATCGCCGAAGTTCTCCTGAACCAGCAGTTTTGCGTCACCCAGAATAACATCTACCTTAGTGCTGATTCTCTGCCGATAAATCCTGTCCGATATCAGCTTGGCCACCCGACCAAAACCTATTATGCGCTCGGCCATTGGCGAATTCGGGTCATTAGGGTCTATAGGAACCTGCTCTACAAACTGCCCAAGATTCGCCTGATAAAAATCCTCCATTTCCTGCTGGATCGGCTTTTCTACTGCCTTTGAAATATCTTCCATCTTCAGAGCTATGTACTCAAGAGCCACCATATCATCCAGCATATATCCGAGTCCGTATGGATTTTTATCACTCAATTTGCCCGCCGAATTGCCCTTAAAATTTTCGAACTGCTCACGCACCTGTTCCCGGCTCGGCTCAGGCTGTTGGTCAGCAAACACAGAGGCATTGAACCTCACCAGTTTGGTATTAATTTCTTCTCCTCCCAGACTCGCCCACCGACGCATCTGCGACTCAGTCAGCCCTTCAGCTGAGTTCATCATTCTTGCATATTCAAGCACCAGCAGCAGCTCTGAAAATGCCTTATGCACCATGTCTTCCGATATCTTCCGGCTTCTCAGACCGCTGATTACCTGCGAGTATGGCGCCCCGTTAAAAAGCTGAGGTAAAATATTGCCCAATACGCTGCCCGCCGTCTGCTCGCTTATGACCAAACCTGCTTCGGCAGCTTCTCTCTTGAGCAGAATCCAATAAATGTCACCGGGAACCACATGTCGATACAGCCCGGCAATCTGTTCGTCGCTAATACGAAGTCTCTGCGTTGCTATAGCCCGCTTCAGGCCCATCAGAAGCTCCGGCGAAGTCCTGCCCTCGGAAAAAAGCAGCTCTGCTAAAAATACTCCACGCAAATCCTGACTACGCAATATTTGATCTATTCTCAGGGACTGCAATAAATCCAGGTCGCGCTGGGCAAGAGCCCGGTCATAATCGGTTATCTTTCCCTTAACGCCATAACGCGCAATCACGGTCTTGCGTCCAAAACCGCCCCGACCAAGTTGTGAAAGATATGACCCGCCTATAAAGCCGACCATAAGAACAATAACCACAATCGCAAGAATCTTACGCTCGTTTCTACGAATCCACTTAATTAGATTCATTCTTCTGCCCCGATACACTAACCGAACCGTTTTTTCGAAACCGTAAAGTATAGGTTCTAAAGCCCGCTTTGCAAGCAAAATAGTATCTCCGGCTTTTCCTCCACGCGGCCGCTCTTTGACAATTTCCTTGCATCATCGTCCACCATAGCCAATAATGGCCCGAGAGATTTCTCTATAAAAGGTTATATTCTATCTTATCGAAAACAGCTTAAAGGGAGGCACTTAACATGAACGCCGAAAATGACCGACAAAAAGACCTCGTTGACACTACTGATTGTCTCGAAGCTGTCAGCGTCTTCAGAGGATGGAAAAATATACTTTTTATAATAATCCTTCTGGCGCTGCTGCTGATTCAACTGTCCTTCTGGGCCACGGACCTGGAGCTCGTAAAGGACCAGCCTGCCCAGGCCCAGCCGCAAGTCGAGATAATCCCCGACCAGCCGGAGCAGCCCGCCGAAGTCGCCGACGAAGCAGCTCAGATAGAACAAGCCGCAGCCGAGGTCACTTCCGATACAAATGTCCCAATTATCAAAAAGCCGGCGAAAAAAACCGTCAACTTCTCAATTACTCTTAAGCCCGTACATATCATGTGGACGATACGCTCTGCAGATTTCGTTATCATCCTTGCAGCTACTTTATATTGTCTGACCATACTGTTCTGTTTAAAGATTTCCCTTATCGGCCGACTCGGCGGAATCAATCATATCTGCCGAGCTTTCTTCATTTCGCTTATTATGCTCATCCTGATTTTACCCTGGCAACAGTTCCTTGGGTGGTTCGTGACCGGAGCGGTCTTCGAGCCAAGCGAGATGATGACCCACTTTCAGAACTATCCCACCGAATCAACTCTTGGAAAAACCTGGTACTACCTTAGATTTGCCGGTTACTGGCTCGTGATATTGCTGTTACTCATATTTGCTCAGATACGCACAATACGCTGGTCAAGAGCGACACTGCGCAGACTTGAAGTAGTATAAAGTAACCGAAGGTCCGGGCCTATACAGAGTTCGGGCCCTGTTCGATGTGATGCACCAACCCGGCAACGTCGGGCAATTATGGGTTGGGCAATTATGAGTTGATTATCTGCAGACTTGCCAACGCTACGAACTTATCATCCACAAACTCGAAGACATCGTCCAGCCCGGTAATCGTAAAGATTCCTCTCGTCGCCGGCGCCGCATTACTGAAGACAAGCTTACGTCCGCAATCAGTTAGAAGTTTTCGCAGCTTCAACAGTTTGGACAGGCTTGATGAGGTGATAATATCGACCTCTGAGAAATCTATCACCACGTCACAGTCGCCTCTGTCACGCACCATCTCGGTAACCGATTTCAACTCGTCCCCCATCTGCGGTTCCCGCGGCAAATCCACCAGAATCACGTCATCTGACCAATTCTGAATTCCCATGCTCGTTCCTCGTCCTGATTAACCGACCTATTCTTTCTATAACTTTACGATAGTTTATCGGCACACACAATATCACGGTTAATCAAAAACATTCAGGCCCAGCCCGGCCGCGACATGGCCCGATAATACCGCCGAGATGCCTCACCAAATTCCCATCCTGGACGACGCTGCTCGGCTCGCTCCTGATTATTTGGATTCCTTGTTTAGTATGCTTCGGTTCAGACTAAATGCGCTGCCCTTATAAGGCCCGCCACGGTATTCCACAATCTCAGCACGCTCGGTCTCCGGGTCAACCACATATAGCACCCCGTCGTTGGCCCGAACCAGGGCAAAGCCTCTGTTGTCCATGGCAATCGCAAAATCAGCCTTGCCCGCCCCGGAGGATGCCTGCCCCATTACTATCGCAAGCAGGATGCCTAATAGAATACCTATCACAAGTGTCTTTACATCTCCTAAACGTTTCATTGTCTGCTCCTTTCAACAGATTTCCGCATTTATTGTTTATATAATACGACCGCTGTATGAACGTCTGTTCACCAGATAATAGAAAATCAGCCCTTAACTTGCAATAATTAACCTTTTGTCCCCTGCCTCCGGATTATTGCCCGATAATTTTTTTTTGCTTTATCCAAACAAACCTTTGAGCCAACCGAAGCCTGCCTCGTAGTATTCTACAGAGCAGTGTGATGTATTGGCGCTTGTACAAGGCCAACAAGGACGAACGGAAAAGGCCGGCTAAGGATACGAAGGCTAAATAAAAAAAGCCGCCTTTTCCGTTTTTTATGCTTAAATCCGGCTTGGCACACTAGTTACCTCACCTTACTTCTGCTAAATTGTGCCTGTTACCCTTCTTCCGTTTTTTTCGAAAAATTGTCTTGACAAACCATTCCCTTTTGTCATATTTGTAATAGTTGACATAGTATAACTAATGGAAAAGCTCGATGCAGTTGAAGATTGATAATGCCTCTGACAGGCCCGTATATCAGCAGATAATCGACCAGGTCAAACGCGACATTGCTCTTGGCCGATGCTTGGCACAGGAAAAACTGCCCACCGTAAGGGAGCTTTCCGCCGCCCTTGCCATAAATCCAAACACTATTGCCAAGGCCTACCGACAACTCGAACGTGAAGGGATTATCACCACCCGGCCCGGCTCAGGGGCGTTCGTAGCAGAACTCAGCACCGACCTGAATATGTCTGTGCGAAAACGCCTGGTAAACGCCGACCTGGAACGCGCAGTGGTCGAAGCGATTCACATGAAGATTGACAAAAAAACCCTCGCCCAATGGTTCAACGCTGTTGTGGAAAAATTCAAATTCCCCGAGAAAGGGTAACTAATGAGCGAATATCCTGTCCAAATAGACAACCTGACTAAATTCTTCGATGGTCGATGTGTCCTTGAAGATATAAATCTAAAAATCCCTCGCGGCTGCATCTACGGTCTGCTCGGAAGAAACGGCGCCGGCAAAACCACCATTATCAGAATCCTGCAGGGAATCGACTTTCCGACCCGCGGCAAAACCTCTTTGCTGGGAACCGATTCAACGAAGCTCACCGCCAAACACCACGGCCGAATCGGATACGTCGCCGAGGGCCATAACCTCATACAAAATTACAAAGTCGGCCGACTCATCAAGCTTTGCAAAGACCTGTCGCTGCAGTGGAATGACGAATTCTTTAATCGCCTGATTCAAACCTTCCGCTTGCCGATGGACCGAAAAGTCAGCCAGCTTTCAACCGGAATGCGGGCACAATTGAATCTCTGCCTTGGCATGGCCATCGACCCGGAGCTGCTGATACTCGACGACCCGACCCTGGGGCTCGACACAGTTGCCCGCAGACAATTCCTGGAACTGGCGGTCGATTTGTTACAGAAAGACGGCCGAACCATCCTGTTCAGCTCCCACATACTAAGTGACGTAGAACGAATCGCCGATCGCATTGGCATTCTCACAGCAGGAGCACTTGTCGTCGACTGCTCACTCGAAGAACTCAAAACCAGAGTCAAAAAGCTGAGGCTAATCTTTCCGGACCAGCCGCCAAAAGACTTGCACCTGACCAAGATTGTTAATCAACAGACGCAAGGCCGGGAAATGACCGTCACCATAGCTAATATGGGCCCGCAGAAACGCGCTATAATCGATACATTCAAGCCGCAGGACATAACAGAAATACCAATGTCACTCGAAGATATATTCATCGAATGCACAAGAACAACCGAGCCAATGGCCACCGAAATACAAAACGCATTAGGAGTATAGCAATGTTTGCCCTGATAAAACGCGAAATTCAGGATCATTTGGTTTACTTTATCGCCGCTGCTGTTATCTCAACCTTGTTTGTAATTCTTATTCTTTCCGTAGCCTACGGCACTGAAAACGAGGGTGTCGATGATGCTTTCATAGTGCTGCTGATACCACTAACCCTCATAAGCGCTTTGGGCACGGCGGGTATGGGTTCTGCCCAGATGTACACCGACAAAAACAAAAAGATTTCAGCATTCATATCAACTCTTGCCGTAACTCGCCGGCAAATACTGTTTGCACGAATCCTATCAGGTCTATTTGTAATTTTGCTTTTGCTCGTGCCCGTGGCCATAGCTTTTCAGATTCTCGTAAATCTGCTGAACCCACCTATACCACTATACACAGGTGTAGTCCGCGACATTTTTGTAGCCGGTCTGTTGGTATCCTTCGCCTGCTATTGCCTGGGTCTGCAGACAGGCTTTACTTCGAACAAGCTCGTTCCGGCTCTCGGCGCTCTCGGTCTGAGCTTAATACTGTTGCCTCTGCTGCTTATAAAAGGCTTCGGCCTGCATACAGTTATTATCTTATTGGCATTTATCGTTTGTTCTTTAGTTCGCACCTGGAACCGTTTTATGTCAACACCGCTTGTCTGAGGATATTATTATGAAATCTCGAACCAGATATATAATGAGTGTTCTTGCCACCGGCTTCATCGTGCTGACCCTCTTATCGATAGGACTGTTCTTTGCACGCCTATACTGCCGCATAGCCCTAACAACTCTGATTTTTTCAGACCCCGTGCGACTCGAGCCTTCTCTGCTGGTCCCCCCGGAAATCGAAAACGACCCCAACGTTGTGATTAAATCGTCCGCGGAGGCATACTTTAAGAGATTGGGAGCCTTTTCTTTGCTCGGCCCGGTCCATTACTACATATCAAAAAGTTCCACATCCGGTAAATCTCCAGTCTATGATTATTGCTACTTCCAGGACGGAGGTGGATATGAATCGACCTATTTTGACAGAAAAACCGGCCTCATCCATTACCGCGAAACCTATAAAACCAAATACGAAGGAAAAACCCTTCCGAGAACAGCCGAGCTCTATGCAGGCCCCAACGGTATATCTGAAACCCCTGCCGAGTCCCTCGGCCGATTTCACAGACCTATCGCACACAGAACATGGCGCTCCTGTGACCCCTTGATTGTCTACGATAAAAAGCACCGTAGATTTTTTGCTGTTGACTTTGACCAGAGGAGTGTCGAAAAAGGCTCGCAGCTTGCAGAAAACGACCCGCACGAACCGATACAAATCGGCTACATCACAAAAAACAGCGAGTTGCTTTTCATTGACTGGCAGCCGCCCCAAATAGAAGTCTCGAAAGAACAAGCCGAGAAAGAAGGATACCTCTCACAAAGCGAAGGCAAATACTTTGCTTCAGCAGTTGGCAAATATTTCTTCAACATAGAAGACCCATATCTGCTTGTCCTCGATAAGTCGGGCCGAATCGATTTACTCAACAGAGAAAGCCTCACCTTAACAGGCACAGCAGGATATCTTCCTGCTCCGCAAACATTCTTTGCCTCGAAACAAAAAGTAACTCCAAAAGACCTGCTCGACTACGAAGTGTTGCCTTTAGGAACTAAACAGGACGGCTACAAAGGAATGTGTGTAGCTTCAGTCAATCGCGAAGGTAGCGCTATTGTCCTCGCCGTCTTTGACGCCAATGGAAAAATCCTAAAGACAGAACACAGCAAATACTCCCGGCACGCCCTTCAGGGCCCAGGACAAGAAACTACCATTTCTTCCAGCGAAGCCTTCTATTTTACCTCGCCCAGGGCACCTTTTAGTACCATGCTCAATCGTCTTTTTGAGAATCTCCAGCCGCCGATTCTTGGCTTGACCGCCTATTTTGCCGCTGACCGCTTTAAAGCCGAATCCGGCTATCGCGCACTATTTATTCTGCCCAACTCACTTATCTCAATGTTAGGCCGAGAAGTTGGTGAAAACACAATTGCCCGATTCTTCAAAGCCCTTTTGGCAATCGCGATTTCACTGCTATTATCAGCTTTCCTTAGCTGGCGCGTCAGTATCGATGCGAATAAAGTCGGCCTTTCAAAAAATGCAAAGCTGCTCTGGCTTATTGGAACAATCGCCTTCGGCCTGGCCGCCTATACCACTTATAGATTAACCAGGCCGAAGATTATTCTGGTGACATGCCAGAACTGCGGAAACTTGCGCCGGCCCGATATGGAGAATTGTCACCGCTGCAACAGTGCCTGGAAAATACCAGAACTGACTGCTCCCGCCTGGCGCGTTATTGATTAATCCCCTGTGAGGTAGCCGCACAAGCCGTTCGTTACAGCTCCTCCAATAGCTTTTGAGCTATTTCAGCGGCTGCCTCTGC
Source organism: uncultured Pirellulales bacterium (assembly GCA_964576935.1). Taxonomy (GTDB): domain Bacteria; phylum Planctomycetota; class Phycisphaerae; order Sedimentisphaerales; family Anaerobacaceae; genus CAYMOE01. The sequence goes on from CAZNXD010000015.1 coordinate 12,208, forward strand.
TTTTGCCACAGACAGGCACGCCTGGCTCATTTGGCCTCGTTTGGACTCGTCGCGCATTAACGGCTCCAATTCCTCCCACAGCCATTCAGCCCGGTCCCTGGCATCATCAACATCATCAACGATTATAGCTGCGCCTGCGTCAACGAGCCTGCCGGCGTTAAGATACTGGTGCATATCGCTGTGGAAAGGATACGGCATACAAATACTCGGCGTCTGCGCCGAGGCATACTCGGCCACACTCACAGCACCGCTTCTGCCGATGACCAAATCCGCCGCAGCCAATAAGTCAGCCATGTCGTCATAGTAGTCCACGACTTTATTGCGAATATGTGCGCTGCTGTATGCAGCCTTTACCTTTTCGATATTTGCCGCTCCAGCCAGGTGAACAATCTGCCAATCATCTGCAAATTCATCGAGCTCATCCAGCAACATACAAACAGCCTCGTTAATCCTTTCCGAGCCGCTCGACGCGCCGGTTATAAGCAGAATCTTTTTCTCTTTATCGAGCCCGAGGGCAACTTTGGCCTTGTCCGGCTGTGGATTACTAAAGCCGCTTCGAAGCGGACATCCAAATACGTGTGACTCTATTTTGCGCTTGGCAAAATATGCCCCCGTCTCCGGAAATTGTACAAAGACTTCACCGGCCCAGCGCTTACAAAATCGATTAGCCCGTCCCGGAACGATATCGACATTAATCAGCCTGACCGGAACCCAGAGACTATTTGCCGCCCAGCACACCGGCGCCGAAACAAATCCGCCGACACCAATAACCACCGGCGAAACGCTGTCGGCCAATGTTTTTTTGACCAGCCGCGAACTCTTAAGAAACGAAGTAACAAAGCCGACCAATTTCGCCGGCGAGAGAGAAAGACCCTTAGCCGGAAGCTGTGTATATGAAAAGCCGCTCTTTGAGAGAATCCGCGCATCGATTTCGCGGTCACTGCAGAAAAACTGAATATGCGCGTCGCGCTTAAGCCTGGCGATTTTTTCAGCTACCGCTACAGCCGGGTAGATATGCCCTCCAGTACCGCCCCCGGCAAAGAAAAAACTGCTAAAACTCATCAATCGCTGCCCCCGCTGCTTCATTTTTCGGTGACTGCTTCGCTATATTCATGAGTATACCAACTGAAGCGGCTGAAAGCAGCAGACTGGTTCCGCCGGCACTGACAAAAGGAAGAGGTATTCCCTTGGTCGGCAGCACTACGGTTACCACGCCGATATTAATAGCCGCCTGAATAGCAATCGCAAGAACAACCCCTGCCGCCAATAACTGCCCGAACGGATCTTTGCACCTTATCACAACAATCAGGCCAAGCCAGACAAACAAAGCAAAAAGAATTATTACACCGCACGTTCCCACAAAACCCAGCTCTTCGCCGACAATTGCAAAGATAAAGTCGGTCGTATCTTCGGGCAAATGGCCATACTTGCAGATACCAAACCCCAGGCCCTTGCCGACCATGCCCCCCGAACCCAAAGCTATGAGCGACTGGCTCGGCTGATAATTAATCGAATCGGTCCATTTGTCGGGATGCAGAAACGCCAGAATTCGCTGGCAGCGCTCGGGCGACATGAGTATCGCTGAGGTAAACGCCGCAGCGGCAAAAGGCACCGGCGTCAATATATGCCACCATTTAGCCCCCGCCATAGCAAGCATGATAAAAGCAAGCAATACTATCAAAGCCGCGGTGCCGAAATCCTCAATTAACACCAGCCCGGCAACCAAACCTGTCAACAGACACGCCGGCACAAAGCCACCAAGGAAAGATTTTAGCTGATAACTGTACGTAGCTGCAAAACCGGCCAGGAAAAGAATCAGCGACCACTTGGCCAACTCGGAAGGCTGAAAGCT
>CAZNXD010000016.1:0-4226 GCA_964576935.1 uncultured Pirellulales bacterium
GTGATATGGATAGCTGCTTTTTCGATTATTTTCTTTCGGGATGAACGGCCTCTGCTGAAGAGCGGACGGTTCTGGATGGGATTGTTTCTTTGTGTTATTGGTGTGGTTGGTGTGCTGGTTTTCAAAGAAGGTTTTGCAGAGAAGAGGACAGCTACAGGTATTATCCTGGCGTTATCGGCGGCGTTTATGTGGGCAATATATACCGTTTTAGTGCGGACAGCTTTTAAGCGGGTGGATTCACGTTTAGGATTTGCAGTTGTCAGTGTGTACACGGTATCGGGGCTGGGTATAGTTGCAGCGATGTTCGGCAATGTATCGGATTGCCTGCAGATGGGGTTTTGGCAATGGCTGTGCGTTCTGATTTCAGGCTTGTCAGCGATAGCTTTGAGCCATGTTTTATACTATTCAACGATAAAAAGAATCGGTGCTACGATTCCTTCACTGGTGCTATTGGCAACGCCGTTTACTGTCCTGGCTGCTTCGAGTGTACTTTTCGGCGAGCGGTTGAGTAGTCCGCAGATTATGTTCGGATTGATTCTACTGGCCGGGGGGGCGTTGGCGATATGGACACAGCAGCACCTGGGAACCGGCGAATAAGGCGTGGAAATCAGAAGTTATTGTAGTACTCCGGTTTGCCGTCGTCGCTGTCGTAACCTTTGGCTTCTTCAAAGTCGGCATCGACTCGTATTCGTTCGATGCGCTCTGCATGTTTGGTATTACTGTCGACGGTTACGAGGATACCGTTGAGTCTGATATCATCGGTGGCAATCTCAAACGGATAGGGCATTTGTGTTCGGAATGATTTGAGTACCGAATCTTTATTTCGCCCAAGAATTGAATCGTGCGGCCCGGTCATACCGATATCGGTGATATAAGCGGTACCCTTGGACAAAATCGTCTCGTCAGCAGTGACGACATGGGTGTGAGTTCCGAAGACACAGCTCACTCGGCCGTCGAGATAGTATCCCATAGAAATCTTCTCGCTGGTGGCTTCTGCGTGCATGTCAACGAAGACGATATCTGCTTTGTTATTGAGCTGTGCCAGGATTCGGTCGACGGCGGCGTATGGACAGTCCGCTGGTTTCATGAATATTCGGCCCAGCAGGGAGATAACGGCTACTGTTGGGCCTTTGCTGGTTTTGTATATGGCAAGCCCTTTGCCGGCGGCGTTTTCAGAAAGGTTGGCAGGCCGAACAATGTTGTCACAGGTTTCCAGAGTCTGAATAATATCTCTCTTGCGGTAGGTGTGGTCGCCGAGAGTGACAAGGTGAACGCCGTATCTGAGCAACTTGTTATATATCTGGGGAGTCAGGCCGGAGCCGCCGGCGGCATTTTCGGCGTTTGCGATAACGCAGTCGATATCGTGCTCTTTAACAAGCGCCTTGAGCTTTTCAGCCATAATGCGCCGGCCGGGCTTGCCGACGATATCACCAATACACAAGATGTTTAACTTCATAATACCCTTTCGAGGCTATTTCGCGTATTCGATGCATCGCAGCTCGCGAAGCAATGTAACCTGGATTTCACCCGGATAGGTCATTTCATTTTCGACTTGGTTTGCGATATCACGGGCGATTTTCATTGCAGATTCGTCGGGTATTTTTTCGGCGTCTACTATTACGCGGATTTCTCGGCCGGCCTGGATAGCGTATGCATTTTCTACACCCTCGAAGCTACCGGCGATATCTTCGAGCTTTTCAAGGCGTTTTATATATCTTTCGAGCGTCTCTCTGCGTGCACCCGGCCGTGACGCGCTGATGGCATCAGCGGCGGCAACCAAAGGCGTATATGGATTGTCGGGCTGTATGTCGCCGTGATGGCCGGCTACCGCATTAAGAATAACTGGTGACTCGTTGAAACGTTTTAGGAAGTTCGCGCCGATTTCAGGGTGGCCGCCTTCGATTTCGTGGTCGATGGCTTTGCCGATGTCATGCAAAAGTCCGGCACGTCTTGCTATCGAGCCGTCCAGATTGAGTTCATCAGCCATGACCTGGGCCAAAAATGCCACTTCAATGCTGTGACGCAGGACATTCTGGCCGTAACTGGTTCTAAAATATAACGCGCCGATGAGACTGAGTACCTTGTTGGCAAGGCCTCGAACATTGGCCTCAACGGCGGCGTCTTTTCCAAGCTGCAGAATTTTGTGGTTGACTTCTTTCTTGGTCTGGGCGACCAGTTCCTCTATACGTGAGGGGTGAATTCGGCCGTCCTGAATGAGACGCTCCATAGCCAGACGGGCAACCTCGCGCCTTACAGGATTGAAGCCGCTAACAATCACCATACCGGGCGTGTCGTCAACAATTACATCAACTCCTGTAGCTTTTTCGAAGGCGCGAATGTTACGTCCTTCTCGGCCGATGACTCGGCCCTTCATATCATCGTTGGGGATTTCTACGGTGGAGACTGTCGCTTCACAGGTTTGCTCGGCGGCATAACGCTGGATAGCGGCATTAATTACTTCTCTGCTTTTTTCGTCAGCGGTTTCTTTGGCCTCTTCGACTTTGCGCTGGATGAGAGTGGCCATTTCATGCTCACATTCATCCTCAAGGCGTTTGAGCAGCAGTTCTTTGGCGTCCTCAACGTTCATGGCCGTGATTTTGAGCAGTTGGTTTTTCTGCTGGGCCAGCAGACTTGAGAGTTGCTTATCTTTCTCGGCTACGTGTTCAAGGCGTCTTTTGACTTCTTTTTCCTGATTCTCAGTTGTCTTTTCTCGTTGTTGTACCAGCTCAATCTGCTTTTCAAGAACGTCTTCGCGTTTGCTAAGTCTTTGTTCGGCCTCGCGCAGTTGGTTTCGGGTGCGGTTTGCCTCAGCAGTCAACTCTTCCTTTTTCTTTATGGCCTCGGCAGCGGCGTCGAGCTGAGCAGACTTTATAATATTGTCGGACTCTCTTTTTGCACCGTCGATTTGTCGCTGGAGATCCTCCTGGAAGGTTTTGGATTTAACCTTTTTGGTTAGTTGCTGGATGAATACGGCGACGCCAATACCGAGGAAAAATAGCAGGATGGATATCAACCATTCTGGCCCACTGAATATTTGCATTAGCAGAAAATTCATAATCACGACCTTTCCAAATCAGTGTTGAAAAAACACAAGGGAAAGATTGTGGGGATAATACGGCAGGGAAGGTTACAGGTTTGTCAAACAGGAAATCTTTGGTAAATCAAAGTTGTTATCCGCAAGGTGTCAAAACCAACGAAAAAAAAGCCAAATTGTCGTTCCAGCAATATGTCGTCATAAGAATTACTGAAGTTATCTTCACCACCGGCATTCCTTCGCTGGTAAACTTAACCTTTATTAAAAGATTTCCTTTGTCTTTCTTCTCACCTGCAGCCGGCAACTCATTCAACGCTGTTTGCTATATACTTTCTATCAGTTAGCTGCATGTGTCCTGTAATTTATCTGCCATTGAAATAAGGGGTTGCGCCCCTTAGTCTTATCCGCCCAACTCAGTTTTATCCGCGATGGATGCAACAGCGGGCTGTCCACAACCTTTCTATATCAGTCAAATTATACACCATTATAGTAATTTTTGTTCATCAAACGGTCAAGCAAAAAAGTTAAGCCGATTTTTGGCAAAACCTGGCCATTTTAAAGAGCTTAACCTCACGACTATCGGAAATATCGGCAAAATCGGCAGCCCAAATACGGCAATTTGTTCCCAATATGGGGATTTACCCGACCAAGGCAGAAGAAAATTGCTGAAATTTGCACAAATTGCTTATAATACGGTGCTTTATGAGATTAGGATAAATTGAGTTAATGGAACGAATGCCAAAAAAACTTAGTGATGCTGAGCTACTTAAGCGATATGCTCGGGGAGATGAAGAGGCCTTTCGTGAAATTGTAAGCCGTTATAAAAACGGGCTTTATGGGTTTTTACGAAGGTTTTTGAACCGTTCTGACCTTATCGAGGACGTTTTTCAAGAGACGTTCCTGCAGCTTTTTACCAGTCACGAGAGCTTTGACCCGAATCGGCCATTGAGGCCGTGGCTTTTTACGATAGCCGCGAACAAAGCAAAGGACGCGTTACGTAAACAGCAAAGGACCTCCGCAGTAACGATAGGTACAATCTCGGACGGTGAAGATATATCGTTTAATGATGTGCTCAATAGCCTAAGTTCTTATGATAAACGACCTTATGAAGGAATAGAAAAAGGCGAAGTGGCTGAACGAGTCAGGGAAGTTATAGCGAGTATGCCGCAGACGGCCCGGGAAATTTTGATTT
>CAZNXD010000016.1:4236-13598 GCA_964576935.1 uncultured Pirellulales bacterium
CAAATGGCCCAGATTCTAAGTATACCAATTGGTACGGTTAAAAGCAGACTACATACTGCCGTAGCACGGTTCGCAAAGGAGTATAAAGCCGCAATGGGGAGCAGGACGGACAAATGACTAATTTCAGTCAAGATGAAAAAGAACTGATTTTCGACTACTCTGTGGGCGTTTGCTCACAGCAGCAATCCGAACTCGCCCAAAAGCTTATTTCTTCAAATCCTCAAGCCGCGGAACTTTATGAACTTATTAAAAATGGCTTAAGTCCCCTTGATAGTTGGCAGGTATCGGACTGCCCGGATGAGCTTGTCGAAAGCACGGTTGCCCGGCTGAAAAAAGCTTCACAGGAAGGGCATGTACAGCTTGAGCGTCTGCTGGCTCACGAAGAGGCTCAAAGCGGCGGGCCTCGACAAAGGGTATGGGGGAATCTGGGCAGACGGTTGGCAATGGCTGCGGCCTTTATGATTGTCGGCAGTATTGTTATCAGCGGACTGAACTACGCACGTTACAAGTCGTGGCAGCTCCAGTGTCAGGCTCAACTGGCAAGTATTGGGCAGGGGATGAGCAGTTACAGTGAAGATTATGCCGGCAATATGCCGGCAGTGGCGATGGAGGCAGGTACACCATGGTGGAAGGTGGGCTATCAGGGTCGGGAGAACCATTCCAACACGCGTGGTGTTTGGATCCTGGTAAAGACTAACTACGTTAACGCGGATAAATTTGTCTGTCCCGGCGCAAAATCAAAAGCATTGGAGCCGATCGACCACGAGCGGGCCCTTATGATGAATGATTTCCCCGACCGGCGGTATGTTCCTTATAGCCTGCGATTGATTTGTGAAAAGCCTGTGAAAGTTTCGACATTTGGCAGAAGGGTTATAATGTCGGATTTAAACCCGTTGTTTGAGAACTTGCCTGATGATTTCAATAAGCCGCTGAACATCCCGCTGACGGATAAATTGCTACGGCAAAACAGCATCAACCACAGGCGAAAAGGGCAGAACGTACTTTTCTGTAACGGCAATGTGGTGTTTAACAAAACCCGCCGGGTAAGTGCCACCAATGACGATATATTTACCCTCCAGGGCAAAAGCCTGTACGAAGGCGTCGAAGTGCCATCATGTGAGGCAGACGATTTCCTGGCGCCCTAAGAGCTTAGAACATATTTAACCTCTCGCATCCTTGTATTTATATATTCAATCCTCTCATATCTACTCTACCTGCTCAAAACTCTCATTTTTATTCGGCTGTAACGGCGATTGCCCATGCTTTTATGCGTGTTGCAAGACTTAGTGTTTTTCCTTTTTTTGGTGTGAGGGGGGAAATTCCCCGATACGGGCATAGGGGCAGAGCCTATTTAAAAAACGGAAGCAGCCCTGATTTTCTCGGGTGAACTTTTTGTTATCATTTGGCTATACTTCGATAAGCCTCTCTAAGAGGAAGGATACGAACCGTAAAAAGGTCTGTTGAGTAGCTGTTAACAAATACAAATGGTATCAGCCTAAAGGTGCTGTTTTTTGAGAAAAAAGATTGTTTGGAGAATTGATAGTGGTACAATCTGTTAACAATAGTGGGAGACTTAGGAATGAGTTTCAGCAATTTTCACAAGGGGAGAGAGTGCGCAGTTTTTTTGCTACCAGTCAAGCAGTTCCGAAACAAGCAGTTTGCCTTGGGTCCGTAGAAATTCATGAATTTTAAATGGGTTGTTGTGTACATGTTATTTTAATGTCTATATTTGGAGGTTTCATTATGAAAAGACTCATACTTAAAATGGTATTGATAACGATTGTTTTAACTGCGACCGGCTGCTACAGCTGCAAGACCTGGAATGACTTCTGGGGAACAGGACCAGTAGAGCCGTACGCTGCTGAGAAGTTCTTCTGGGATGGAGATTGCAGGCCGATGGTCGCAGCGGCGCCCAAGCCGAAGCCAATGCCCAAACCAAAACCAATGCCGATGAAAGCACCAAGCGATTGCGGACCTTATACGGTGTCGCGAACGTATCCGTGCGGGGACTGCGGCGTAGTGAGGTTAGAGAAGGTTATGCCAAGAGAAGTTCAGCTCAATGCTCCATTCAGCTATGACATTATGGTGATGAACCTGACGGATATGGAGTTGGCTGATGTGGTAGTAACCGAGATACTCGATGGGAACTTCGAGTTCAAAAGTGCCTCGCCGAGCGCTAGGATGGTAGAGAATAAGTTATTGTGGGTGATGGATTCAATGGCCCCGCGGGCAACCCAAAAAATTACTGTAACGGGCATGGCCAAAAACGCCAAGTGTCTGAAGCACTGTGCCAGGATTACTTATGTAGTTCCTGCCTGTGCCAATGTTATGGTTGTTCAGCCACAGTTGCGTTTGATAAAGACCGCTCCTGCGGAGGTACTGCTGTGTGACCCGATACCGGTCAAGATGGTGGTGACCAACAATGGTTCTGGTTCAGCAGGCAACGTTAGGATTACCGACACACTGCCGGCAGGTCTTATGACCAGCGACGGTAGGCGCAGCGTAACGCTCGACGCCGGAATGCTGGCGGCGGGACAGTCGAAAGAGTTCTCGATGACGCTCAAGGCTTCAAAGACAGGTCAATATGTCAATAAAGCAGTGGCTACTTCAGATGGCGGGCTTCGGAGCGAGGCAAGCACGACGACCGTTGTGCGTCAGCCGGTACTGGCAATCGCCAAGAGCGGACCGGAACGACGATATCTGGGCCGTTCAGTGACCTATGACATTACGGTCAGCAACAAGGGCGACGCTGCAGCTAAAGACGTTGTGGTTGTGGATACACTGCCGGCCGGTGCAAAATTTGTCTCAGCAACCGGAGGCGGACAGATGACTGCTGGTAAGGTTACCTGGAAACTCGGTACTTTAGCAGCCGGGAGTTCAAAGAAATTAAGTGTGACCGTTATGCCGGAAAAATCCGGTACGTATACAGATGTTGCAACCGCTACGGCAACCTGTGCTGAAGGCGTGAGAGCATCGGCTCAGACGGTTATCGCTGGTATTCCTGCAGTACTGCTCGAGGTAATCGATATCGAAGACCCGATAGAGATTGGCAGTAACACGACGTATGTGATTGTTGCTACAAACCAGGGCAGCTCTGATGGTACAAATATCAGTATTGTCTGTACACTTGAAGAGAATGCCCAGTATGTCTCATCAAGCGGCGCTACCACTGGTCGGGCCCAGGCCAATCAGGTTGTCTTCCAGCCGCTGACGCGGTTGGCTCCAAAGGCTAAAGCTACGTGGCGCGTAGTAGTCAAAGCAGTTAAACCTGGTGATGTACGCTTTAAGGTGACGATGAATACCGACCAGATTACAAGGCCGGTTGAAGAAACCGAAGCAACGCATCTGTACGAATAAGAATGGTATCAGATTTGCACAAAAGGCACCGCAGCAGCTAATGCTGCGGTGCCTTTTTAAGAACCAGCTACATCAGGTGGATAGAAGTTGAAATAAAAGCCGGTCAGATACTGAAAATCACCAACGCTACGGAGACAAATGTTCACAAAGTTTAAGGTTTTGTGTTAGTGGAATTAAAAACTGGAAGTTTTAAAATTTTTAAGAAAGGGAATAAAATGGCAACGTCAGTATTATCAAAAATCGGAAGAACCTCAAAAAGAGCCGTTATTGGTGCAATTAAAGGGTCAGGTGAAATAGTCGAGTCAATTGTGGAGGCTACCAGAGACTTGTTGCGAGTAACTGTAGAAGGTGTAGCTGAGGTGGCTGTAGTCACAGAAAAATCTGTTGGCCAGATAGTTGCTGGTGCTATTGAAGCAGCATCGGATACTGGTGAGGATATTGGTGTGGCTGTAAAGTCCGCCGTAAAAGGAGTGGTCAAAGGTGCATCTGAAGTTGGCGCCGATGTTGGCAAAACCGCTGTTGCTGCAGTCGATGGTGCTGTCAAGGCCGCAGGCGGTATTGGTGCTGATACGGCTGAAGCTTTAGAGCACGCTACGGCCGGTGCTATTGAAGCAGCTGAAGAAATAGGTAGTGATGCGGCTGAAGGTGTACGCAACGTATTGAAAACCGTTGTGAAGGGCAAGAGAGATTAGCACCATTTTATTTTGGTGCTCAAAGAAATCTAAACTGGATTGTGTGAGATTGCAAAAAAAGATGAAAGGAGATTATTAAAATGGCAGGTAACCCAGAATGTAAAAAAGATGGGCATAAAATGCATATGTGCTCAATAAAGGCGGAAGAACTCGAGAAAATGGAACCTGAGAAGTACAGACAACTGACAGAAAATCCCAAGTTTAAGTGTGGCAATTGCAGTGTCAAAGTAAATAACAGTGAAAATGTTTGTGATCCAGTTGAACTATAAGCGAGAATAAATAGCAGTTCTGAATCTGTAAAAAACTTACAAAACAAAATTTCCTAAAAAGATAAGGAAGTTTATATGGAGACTGTACCGGCAAGATTGCCGCTGTGTGAATTTAGCCGGTGTACACATAGCAGCTTTGAAAAAAGGTTTGAGCAAATATTTCCTGAAACTATATGACCCGGGATTTAAAGAACATTTTATTACTTGTTTTTAGATTCCCGTGGTGCCCTTCTTAAATGATCAATTACAATTTGATAACAATTGATGTCGTTTTTTTCTGGGAGATTTGATCGTGAAAATAATTTTAAATCTCAGTTTGGTTGCAGCGGTATTCTTATTAAGCGGTTGCCCTTCGAGTGAAAGCTATTCCCGCAGCGGTTATAACTTTGCAGAGTTGGATAAGGTGGCGGTCCTGGATGTTCAGGGCCAACTTAAAAGCGAGGCTTCAAAAAATCAGATTGCCGATTTCTTTTCTATGGAGCTTCTTAAGAAAGGCTACAGTCCAATAGAACGTACGCAGGTTCAAAGCATCCTGACCGAGCAGCAGTTCCAGGCCTCTGAAGTTACCAGGGCCGATGAAGCGGCACAGGCGGGACGTATATTGAATGTGCCGGCTGTGTTGCTGGTTAACGTGCCGGCTTTTGGTGAGAATATAAGCATTACTGCCAAGCTTATAGACGTCGAGGACGGAAGCATATTATGGATGGGTACAGGTACCGGCACTACCGGCAAACTGCTTTCAACAATTGCCGGAGCCGCAACCGGGGCGGCTGTGGGTGTAGCTACTACAGGTGATGATGACCAGGTCATAGGCGGTGTGGCCGGCGGTGTTTTAGGCGGTGTTGCCGGCAGAGCTTTGTCGCCTCAGGAGACAAAAAAAGCCAAGGAAATTATCTCGATGATATGTAAGGACTTACCACAAAGATAGTGTTTTATTAATGAAAGGTAAAAGAAATGGGCATTAAAACTTTTCTCACATTAGCTGTGTTCAGCTTTGTGATACTCCTTGCAGGAGTTGCCAGTGCTCAGCAAGAGGTAACCGCCGTCGCCGAAAAAGCTGATGCCGTTGCTGCTGCAGTTGAAGAACAAGGCGTTAATTGGAAGGATCCAGCTAGCATAGGTGACGAAATTGCCAGAATATTGTCAACTTACGGTCTTAAACTCTTAGCGGCAATAGCCGTATTTGTAATCGGTCGGATTATCGCCAAGTGGCTATCACAAGCCGTTGCCAAGGCAATGTCTAAGACGAAGGTCGAGAAAACACTGATTAAATTTGTGACTAATCTTGTGTACATCGCCTTACTGATATTCGTGATAATTGCTGCGCTGGGAGTGATGGGAATTGAAACAGCCTCTTTTGCCGTTGTCCTTGGAGCTACAGGTTTAGCTGTTGGTTTGGCATTACAAGGGTCGCTGTCAAATTTTGCCGCTGGGGTATTGATGATGATATTCAAGCCGTTCAAAGTTGGTGATTTTATCGAAGCCGGCGGGGCGCTTGGCGTGGTAAAGGAAATTCAGATATTCAATACGATACTGAACTCACCGGATAATATCAGAATTATAGTGCCTAACGCACAGGTTACAGGCGGAAATATCAAGAACTATACCGTCAATGGAACACGGCGTGTGGATTTGGTGGTTGGAGTATCATATGAGGACAACTTGAAAAAGGCCAAAGATGTTATCGAGACTGTTTTGGCTGCTGATGAAAGGATACTAAAGGACCCGGCAATGACTGTAGCAGTATCAGAGCTGGGCGACAGCGGTGTTAATTTCGTAGTTCGGCCCTGGGTCAAGGTGGCTGATTACTGGGATGTATATTTTGACGTCACAACCAAGATCAAGCTGGCGCTTGATAAGAACGGTATTTCTATACCGTATCCGCAGCATGATATTCATATAAAAAATGGAAAAATTGCCGCCGGTGCTGCGTGAACTTAGGTAATGTGCTTATAGCAGCTTTAGAGGAAAAGTGTTGTCAAAAATTAGCCAAAGCATAAAGTCGGGATTAGATGAGCCGATTATTCTTTGCTTCTGGATTTTCTTCTGGCTTCTTTCCTGGCCTCTAATTCTTCTTCTATTTTGCTATAGCCGCACTTGGGACAACGGTCGGTGTAATCTCTGCTATTGAAGTCCGTCAGAAAAATTTCACCGCATTTCTCGCATTTGTTGGCGGTAAATAAACTCATCTTACCACATTCAGGACATTCAAACGCCGACGGAGCAATAGACGTGATGTTAGATGTAGATGTATCTCTTCGTTTTCCATCCATGAGTTTTTTGAATTCCTTAATTGTAAGTTCAGTTGTATAACCACACTTACTATTGGCGCATGCCATAGGAATACCGGATATTTTTTTCCTGGAGCTGCCGCCTCGGTTGGCCCAGTAAGTAATACCCGCGGCTAATCCAATGCAGAGTACAATTATGACAATCATTACGACTTTCTTTTTGTCTTCGTCCATCGTATTCACTCCTTCATAATCAGGTCGCCGTCGATGTTAGGTAAATCGGCCAAGCTGCTGGGCTTAGGTGCCGAGTGGTAAATATACCAGATTCCTGCGGACAAGGCAATTATTTGGCAAAATTTTTCCTGAGCCTCTATATTAGGCTAACTTTAGCCTGTAGACTGCACGTGATTGTGTTGGTATATTCAAAGTAAAAAGAACAAGGCTTTAATGAAAGTGATAAAATGGAGAAAATAAAGAGCTTCTTCGAAGAAAAGGATGCTTTCGCCCGGGAATGCGGCATTGAGCTGCTCGAAGTGGGCCAAGGAACCGCAAAGGCAAAAGTGCAACTGCAACCCGAGCATCTAAACGGAGTGGCGATTGCGCATGGAGGAATCATATTCACATTGGCAGACTTTGTTTTTGCGGCGGCTTCAAATTCACATGGCACAATAGCGGTTGCAATAAATGCTAACATCTCATATTTGAAAGCGGCAAAGGATGGCGTTTTGTTTGCCGAAGCCAGGGAGATTTCGTGCAGCCGCAAAATAGCCAGCTATGCTATTGACGTTACCGACGAGAACGGCGATAAAATCGCAATCTTTCAGGGGATGGTGTATAGAAAAGATGCCCCACTTATACCATAGCAGAATTCAACAGCTCCGAGAAGTGCTGGAAAACTTGTACCAAAAGTACAACCGCTTTGAGTTGATAAAGCCGGACCCGTTGCAATTTGTGTACAGATATTCGAACGAGCGTGATATGGAAATCGCGGGTTTTCTGGCGGCGTCGCTTGCCTACGGCAGGGTGCAGCAGATAGAAAAAAGCGTGGATAAACTTCTGGGGCGAATGGAAGCCGGACCATATGAATTCGTTATGAGCTTTAACGGCAAATGCAGAAACTTGCTGAAAGATTTCAAGCATAGATTTAACAGCGGTGATGATATTTCTGATTTGCTTGAGCTATTGCGGGATGTCCTTAAAGAGCATGGCAGCCTGGAAGAATATTTTATGCAGGGCTATGAACCAGGTGATGATGCGGTCGTTGACGCGATTTCGGATTTCTGCAAAGGATTACTCGACAGATATAAACAGAAACGTCGTCGGTCTGTGTCGAAAGGATTAATGTACCTTTTGTGTGACCCTGCAAATGGCAGCGCATGTAAAAGGCTGAATCTTTTTCTGCGGTGGATGGTACGCGACGACGCGGTTGATGCGGGCATCTGGAAATCGATAGATAAGGCCAAATTAGTAGTTCCCATTGATGTGCACATGGCCCGGCTGTGCAGGTTCCTCAGGTTGTACGAAAAAAAAACAGTATCTCTAAATGCGGCATTGGAGATTACACAGGCCTTTGCGGAAATTGAGCCGTCCGACCCGGTCAAATACGATTTTGCCTTGTCTCGAATTGGCATAGTCGAAGATTGTAACGGTACTTATCGGCCGCAGTGCGAGGACTGTGAGTTACTGGAGTTTTGCAAATAGATATGAGTGATAAAATTAAAGTACTATTTCTTTGTACGGGTAATTCCTGCCGGTCTCAGATGGCCGAGGGCTGGGCGAGACATCTGAAGCCGGATTCAATCGAGGCGTTCTCAGCCGGTATTAAGCCGATTGGATTAAGCAGCAGGGCCGTCAAGGTTATGGATGAAGCCGGCGTTGACATCTCAGCCCATCAGTCAAAATACATTGACGACCTGGCGGGCATTGATTTTGACTATGTGGTAACTGTGTGCGATAACGCAAGGCAGCAGTGCCCTATATTTCCCGGCCGGGTAAAAATGGTGCACAAATCATTTGAAGACCCGTATTTTGCCGAGGGGACCGAAAGTGAAATTATGGAGACTTTCAGAAAGGTGCGTGACCAGATAAAGGCTTTCGTCGAGACAATGCCCGAAAGTCTGGAGCGGTGGAGCGATAAATGAAACCTGACGAACTGGAAAAATACAGCTCAGCGATAACGCTGTCGGATATGGAGATATTCGTATTTCCAGAACTGATGTACAGCTTGGTTCTGGCGAATATTATGAGCCCGGTCATCTGGCGATGGCGAGAGCGGGACTGCTTCAAGAAACTCCAAGGCAAAGACAGCTATAAGAAACTGATGCGCCTCAAGCAGTTCGTCATGGACGAATACGAGTTTAATCTTGATTTGGAAACATGGGGCCTGACTGACAGGGATGTCGAGCTGGCCAGATTCGAAAAGTTCATTTCGCCTGAAGATATAGCCAAAAGCAACGCCCTGTTCGGCTATCATGGGGACCAGTACTATTTCGACGTTGATATACGAAAGCACTTCGGGCTGGATAAGTACAATAGCGACATTATGCCCTATTGGAAAACCGAGACGGTCGAGGCGATGGATGCATTCAGGTTTAAAGACGGCTACGAAACCGGGGCCGGAGAATGTGTATCGCTGTCGGCGTTGTATGTGGCGGCGGCATTTGTTGTTTGCGGGATTCCGCTCGAAGATATTTATATGATACTGACGCCGCTGCATTCGCAGAACTTCATCGATATCAAAGATGGTGTTCTGACTAATAACCGCCGGCTGGTTACCAAGACAATGTGGTTTAATGGAACAGCAATAACCGATA
>CAZNXD010000017.1:0-11270 GCA_964576935.1 uncultured Pirellulales bacterium
GTTGCTGTAAGGACGGACAAGGGCAGTGTCTTTGCCGCGGCGGATAATAGATTAGCCGTTAATCCCGACGCGGAGTTCTGCAGGAAGATGAAACAGCTTGTCGGAGCGGAAAATTTCGTCCTCGGAGGATAAGCGGTACGGGAAGGCCGCAGTTTTGAATTATTATTCGCGCAACTTTTTTTCTGGTAAATCCATAATCATTTCTGCAGGTTTGCCTTGTCTTATCAATTGTCTCATCTTCTTCATATATGGAGTGATATGTTTGAAGAACCTCTTGTAACCTTCACACAGATAGCTAATGTTTGAGTGGCTGTTTCGGGGCTTGACAAAACGATGTTTCAGACAGCCGCCGTGACATGCAAACAATACATCACACTTTCTGCAACGTGTGGGCAGGGACATTTGTTTATCCTTGCCGAATTGTAGGTGCTTTTGTGATTCGGCCATTTCTTTTAGATTGGTATTCAGGATATTGCCCAAACGGTAGTCGGGATAAACATAGTGGTCGCAGGAATATACATCGCCGTTATGTTCCATAACCAGACACTTGCCACAATTTTCTGAAAAAGTGCAAGCGGGCGAAAAGCCATTTACAAAAGAAGACAGGGCCCATTCGAAGTTCATGATAAATACCGAACCCACATCTGAGCGAATCCACTGGTTGAATATCTTGATTAGAAAATCTCCGTAGTCAGATGGGGTCACGGTCCACTGTGTTACTTTTGTTGAAGAAATGTTTTGGCCTGTGCTCAAAGGCGAGGCAAATCGAAGACCGAGTTGGGCGGCGGTGTTGTCTGCGTATCTCTCTACAATGGGTATGAACTGAATATATTGGATGCCCTGTTCTTTAAAGAACTGATAAACGTCTATGGGCTTTTTTGAGTTGTGTTTTGCAATACAGCAAAGAACATTAAATTCCACCTTATGTTTCTTAAGACATTCGAGGCCGGACATAACTGCGTCAAAGGTTGGATGACCTTTGACGCCGGTTCGATAAACATTATGTATGTCTTGGAATCCGTCAAGGCTGATACCCACCAGAAAATTATTTTGCGCCAGGAATTCACACCAGGAATCGTCCAGCAGTGTACCATTTGTCTGTAGGGAGTTGGTTATTTGCTTACCCTGTGCATATTTGTTTTGTAAACGAACGACCTTGCGAAAAAAATCAGCTCCCAAAAGTGTTGGTTCCCCTCCCTGCCATATGAACGGCACAGGGGACAAGGGTTGTGATTCTATGTATTTTTGGATAAATGCTTCAAGGACTTGGTCACTGATGCGATAGTCATGATCTTTGGGAAAAAGTGCATGTTTTTCCGTATAAAAGCAATACTTACAATCCATGTTACAAACCGGGCCAATAGGTTTGACAATGACATTAAAACCCTGGACAAAATTATCCTGTTGTTTCGAGGAGTTTGTCTTCATTCAACCGGTTCTTAAGTAAGTTTTTATTCCTCTCAAATTCCTGCGCAGAGAAGGAAAAGAACTTATTCTATCATAGTATACAATGCCTGAGGTAAAACTACTGGACAGACGCACAGTGTGACTGCAGCATATGGCTGAGTTTTGCGACCAGCTCCTTGTTTTGGGGCATCTCGGAAATATTGATGTTTTCTGCCGGGTCCACGTGGTGATCATATAACATGCGTGCCTTGACGTTACCCTTATCGCTCCACTCGGTGTAGAGATATTGATCCGTGCGTATTGAATCGGCTTTATGGTATCGCGAGAATACGGCCTTTTTGCCCGGTGCCTGCGGATTCTTGAGCTGTGGAACTAGGCTGGTGCCTTGCAGATGTGATGGCAGGGGTAGCCCGGCGAGTTCACAGAGTGTCGGGTATATATCTGTAAATTCTACCAGGGCGTTACACTTTGCATTGCGCGAAATACCCGGGGCACTGAAAATAAGCGGTGCCTGCAGGGACGTATTAAAATTGGCGTGCTTGCACCATAGTCCGTGCTCTCCCAGTTGCCAGCCGTGGTCACCCCAGAGCACGATCAAGGTATCTTGACGCATATCGAGCCTGTCCAGTTCATTGAGGATATTGCCGATCATGGCATCGGAATAGGTTGCAGAGGCATAATAGCCGTGGATGAGCGTACGAGCTAGGTCATCTGAAACGGGTCCAGTCTTGGGAATGTTTGTGTACATGTCTCTTAATTCGCCCCAGTTGTGTAGCGCCTGCTTAGGACTGTCCTTGGGAGCGAATGGATTATCCGCCAGATTGATTTCTTCTCGCTTATACATGTCCCAATATTTCTTTGGTGCAATAAACGGTAGGTGAGGTTTGGTGAGTCCGGCAGTAATAAAAGCCGGCTGGCCGGACTGCTTTGCCTGGCGCAGATCCTGAATTACTTTGTCGGCGATTTTACCTCCCTGGAGCACATTGTCGGCTACGTCAGGGCTTTCATAGGCCAGAGCCTTTCCGAATTTCTTCATGGACTGGCGGTTTTCTCTTATCTGGTATTGGCGAAATTCAGACGGTCTGAAAATTTCATCCCAGGATGCCTGATTGTCTTCTTTGTGATGGTAAATCTTTCCATTGCTTATGGACCTGTAGCCATTCTGTTTAAAATGCTTTGGCAAATCAGTGATACCGGGAGCGTCTTTATCCGCACGTGTATAGTAGTTAACAAATCGATCTGGCGTGGGGCGCAATCCGGTCAAGAGACTTGCCCTTGACGCGCCGCACACAGGAACTTGGCAATAGGCACGGTTAAACAGGACACCTTCGTTAGCTAGTCGATCAATGTTGGGCGTAATCATATAATGTTGCCCATAACAGCCGAGCTGAGGACGCAAATCATCGACCGAAATGAACAGCACATTGGGTTTTCGAGATGCCTGTTCTGCGTAAAGGGGATTTTTCCCTAACATTGAGTAAGCGCCCATCACGCCCAGGAGTTTTACAAATTCGCGCCTGGATAAATTCTTTTCAAGTGTCTCCGGCAGAGGACCAACATATTTTTTAAGTTCACTATTCATTTGGTCATATTTTACCTGACCGGCGTAGTTTTAACAAAGGTGGATTTCATAAACCGCAGAATATAATTATCTTCCCAATTCCCTCCAAAAACAAGGGCATTTTCGTCGCTCGTCGCTCGGCCTTCGTCGCTCGAATAATTAGCGGACAGCGTTTAGGGTTCAGGGTTCAGTAATTGACTATTTTAAGACGTTTTTTCTATACCCTACACCCTCTACGCTGAGTTTGCCATTGCAAATACCGTGCCAAAGTGGGGAAAATCACAAGTTTTTTTTGCATTTCGAAAAATACCTATCAAACGCGCAAGGGGGTAGCACCCTAAAAAAACTTTTTTCAAAAAAATTTGGCCCTTTATTGACAAGGACTTACGTCAAATTTTTTTATAAAAATTTTGAAAATATCTATCAAACGCGCAGGTTGAGCCAAGTATGGAGGGCGCGTTTTTTCGCCCGCCACGAAAAGACGGTAACCCCGCGATAAATCGCGGGGCTAAATTTTGGATTCCCGCTCCCCGATCCTGGTCGAGGACAAGCTTCGCGGGAATGACAACTCCACGCGATACGCAATACGCAGAACGCAATACGCAGAAATGGGGGAACGAAGAATGAAAACTGTAAAGAAAATTACATGGCTGACGATTTCAATACCTGTGCCGATTGTTCTTTGCCGGTTCGCGGCGCAGCCTTTGCTGTTGAGTCGCCGGCTGAGGTATGGATACACCTTTCGGAAGATTGGCTTAACGCAGGGTTATTTTACAAAGGTTGACCAGAGAGATTACGAGTATCTTTGCAGATATAAATGGTGCGTCAACATAACACCAGGTTCGAAATACGCGAGATGCAAACAATATTGCAACGGAAGGAGCAGGGAAATATCAATGCACCGTTTAATAATGGATCCACCAAGGGGGTACGTGGTTGACCATATAAACGGCGACGGGTTGGATAATCGAAGGGCGAATTTGCGATTGGCGACACATGCCCAGAACGGCAGGAACAGGAGGAAGATTAAGAAAGGCATAAGTAAATATAAAGGGGTGAGCTGGGAAGAATCGACCGGGAAATGGAGAGCACTTATTCATGTTGACCGAAAGAAAATCAGCTTAGGTTGTTATAAAGACGAGGTAACCGCGGCAAAGGTGTATGATAAGGCAGCGAAAAAATACCATGGTGAGTTCGCGAGATTGAATTTTCCCCGCACTAAAACGCGACGACGGCGTTTTATCGCAATTAGAGGTTTTTGAGGACTTCCTTTAGTCCTTCCTGGATTAAGGTGTCCAAAATCAAGGAACCCCAGTCAAGTTCGGGTCTGTCGTAAGTTCCTATGAAGCTGCCTGTTATTCGGCCTGGTGTGTTTTCTTCTCCGATTCTTACGGTTCGGCCTGTAGTGTAAGGGGTAATGACTTTTGTGCCTTCGATACTTTTGGTCATCAGGTCGATTCTTCCGACGAAATTGAAAGGATTATTGCCTACATCGAGCTGCATATTGTCGTACCTGACGAGTCCGTTTTTTGCAGTTATTCTTGTGGGTCGCAGCTGCATTAAAGAATCTTCGGAGGTTCCTCCCTTTACCCGCTGGATAAGACTGAAGATTGGTGAAATCATTCGCATATTCGATATCGAGAAGGTTCCATCCAATTCCAAATCTCTTTTAGAGGCGCCTCTTAGCGGAATGGCAAGGGTTTGGCAGGAAAAGTTTGCTGTTCCGCTTATCCTGTCAACGTCTTTGAATATCGGGTTTATGTACTGCAGCAGTTTTGAGGAGACCCTTTCGTCAATCTTTACGTTTTGCAGAATATTCATCGGCTTAGGTGTTCTAAAGACGGTCGATGTTTGTTTGAAATCGGCCTGTCCGGCAAAAGTGAAAGTTCCTTCGTTGACCTTCATTGAAAACTCAGGGATGTCAAGCAGTCCGTTGTCAAACTTTACCTGGATTTGTGAAGGTTCGGTGACAGTGAATCCGCGATACTGGGCCTTATCGAAGGCGACTTTAACCGGTTTGGTAGCCAGATTTGCCAGGAGCCGGTCAGGTTTGTCGGCAGGATAGGTGCTTGTGAATTCGATAGCCGTTTTGTTTTTCCCTTCTATTAAAAGTTCGTCCGGCATGAAAGCAGAGAGCAGCCGGCTGATGTGTTTCCAGTCATAGTCGAGGTCGGCGGCGCCTTTTAGCTTAGTGGTTTCTTTATCGATGGTTTTATCGACGTCGAAGCTGATACTAATTTCGGGACAGACAAGCGAGCCTTTGGCGGTGAGTTTGGCCGGCTCGATGCGGCTGTCCAGTTTTATAGAGACCTGGTCCTGCTTGAAGGGCTTTTTGTCCTTAAAGGCAAATTCGAAGTTGCTGATTTTGGTTGAATCGGTGCGAATGGTAAGACCCTGTTCGTCCGGTTTGATTAAAAGCTCGGAGTCGGCCAGGCCGGAGAGCCTGATGTCCCTGACGGTTGGTGAGAACAACTCGGCAAAGGGCATGACCCTGGCGAGGTTGAGAGCTTTTGCGACGATGTTAAGCGATAGTTTGTTGGAAGAGTCTTTTTTCAGGGGGATGACACTGTCTCTGATATCGACCCTGCCAAAAGCCGCGTTGGTTTGCAGTGACTTAATTGTCAGCAGCGACGCTTCGGGTTCGATGTCGAGGGTGTAGTTGGCGGTTGCGGCGGGCTCTGAGACACTAATGTTTCCGGGACTGGTTACAGAGAGATTCTTGGCGGCGGATGAACCGTTGAGCTGGTATTTTTTTCCGGCGGCGGTGAGCTTGCCGTTACTTTCAACTATTCCGGCCATTTGGTAACCGGCCATGTTAAGGAACTGGCCGAGCTCGGATTGCAGGAGAGCAAGATTGACATTGGCCTTGTATTCGAGCGAGTCGCTTGTTCCCGAGCAGTCCACGTCGGCGAATGAGCTGCTTAGATTCAGTTTTTCAAACCGGATTTTCTTTGCGTCTGCGGTTATCCGGGCCTGGCTGATAACCGGCTGAGAGAGACGGACCGGTTTGTTTGATACGAGACCGCTTAAGTTATCGAGTCTGGCTTGTGCGATTAGTGCCGGCTGGTCGGTTTTTTCGATGTTTGCGGTAAGAGTGCCTGATGTCAGAATTGTATCCTGTTTGATTCCGAGTGTGCGCGGCATTTGCGAGGCAAGCTTTGCAACGTCACAGGTAATCTCGGCCTTTAAGTTTTGCTGCGATTTGGTCTTTATGAAGTCGGCGAAGGATTTGAATGTCATTGGTGCATCACCGGAGGCTTTGGCCTGGAGCCAGTCGGCGTTTATGTCGAGGTTGGCGATATTAATGAAACCTTCACGGCGTTGAATAGCCGATGTCACCGACAAGGTGCTTGTTTTGAAGGTGTCGCCTTTTAGTGGCTGGCCTGTGATTTGTATGTTTTGGCCTTTGAGACGTGCGTTTAGTTGTTGAAGTTGACCGTTTTTAATTGCGCCGGTGATTTTGCCTGAGGCTTTTCCTGTGGATTGCAAATCGAGACCTGCAAGTGCAAAGAACGATTCGAGTGATTCGAGCTGGAGGTCGTTAACCTCGATATTCAAATCGGCGCTTGTTCCGGCCAGCGAAAGACCATCCTTTGTGACTTTGGGTTTGATTGTTCCGCCGGCTTTGATTGGCGATTGGTTTGTTTGGTCGGTCAGTTGAGCGGTTAGGTCGAATTTGGTCGGCTTTGGAGGCGGCCTTAGGTTGAGACTGGAATTGATTTGCTGTAGTTCGACGGTGTTTTCTTTTGGGTCGGTGATTCTCAGGCTGCCGTCGTTTACGAGAAGGTCGATTCTGGTAAGCGGCAGTTTGGGTGATTGCTTTGTTTGTTCCGGGGTTCGCGTTGTTTTAGGCGAAGCAGGGGTATCATCTTTTAGATTTATGCTTATCTGCGGCTGGTCTATGATAGTTTTACCGAATGAAAGATTGCCTGCAATGATTGAGGCATAGTGGGGCTTTGTCTGGATTTGCTTTATTCGGACACTTGTTCGGCCGACGTCGTCGTCAAAGCTCAAGTCGGTCAGCTTGATGCCGGAGAACCAGCCCATAGACAATGATGCAAAATCCGTTGTGCCTTCAACCGATTTGTTTATCTTTGTCAGTATTGTCTTTCGTCCACTTTCGGATGAGATGAATGCGGGTATGACAAAGCTGACAATAAGAATCAGGGCTAATAATATGACGGCGATGACGATAAGGATTTTTCTGGCCTTGTGTTTTTTAGGTTTTTGGTTTGATTGATTTTGCTCTTTCATTTTTCCGGTCCTTTACAACGTGAGTTTCGGGATGGATTCTGTAAATCCTCCCTTTATATAGAATGTTGTTTTGCCTCTATAGAGTTTACGTCAAAATCTCTACAAGTTCAACTAAAGTTTAAATTCTGCGATGATGAGGGTATGGTCATCGGGGCGAGGGTAGGGCTAAGGGTACCCTCAAGAACGATCCGAATTATATTGCTAAAACGTCGCTCTGAATGTAAACTAAAGAGACCGTTGCAGATAAAGGAGAAAGAAATGAAGTTTATTATCACTATATTCCGAGACGAAGACGGAGTGTTTATTGCTGAATGTCCGTCTATCCCCGGTTGCGTTAGTCAAGGCAATACCGAACAAGAGGCCGAGAACAACGTTCGGGAGGCAATTAAGGAATGCTTAGAGGTGCGAGCTGAAAAGGGGATGCCTCTGACTGTGACTACTCATCAGGTGGAGGTTCACGTTTAATGGCTTCTGTGCCGGTGTTGAAGCTGAGAGAGGTCGTAAGAGCTCTTGGAAAACTTGGCGGGGAAGTTGCTCGCCAAAAGGGCAGTCACATTATCCTGACCAAAGAAGGTCACACTGCAACTTTATCAGTTGCAAACCATCCGGAGGTGGCACGTGGCACTTTGCGAAGTCTCATTGCACGGGCAGGTATTACTATTGAGGAATTCTTAAAGGCGTTGAAGAAGTAATGCAATTGTGTTTAGCCTCCACCCCCTGTGGTGGAGCTTTTGCCTGCCAAGAAAACCCGACACTCGTCAGGGCGCTCGTCACGGCGGAGCGTGCCGTGGCCGGGTAGGCACCCAGCCGTAGCCCGAAGATTCCATTTGACGTGTTCGGCTGGGCTGGTAGGTTATCCGCTGACAGGAGAAATATCGAATGGAACCGTTGGTTACGACCAAATGCGGGGTTTCTTATACGGCTATACGGCACTCGCAACGGTGTTTGACGTATTATACGGGTCAGTATAAACAACGTTAGCAAGCGAAAGGAGAGCAATATGTCGGACAGCGAGGAAAGGAAGAGCAAAGTCATTTCAGATCTGTTCAGTGGTCCATCCCCGACCATCTATTTCAAGATTCCGTCAGTTATATGTGCCCTACCCCCTTGGGCATCTACGTCTCAAGGTAAAGAACTTGCGGGAGACCTCTTCTTCACTGACAAGGGAATAGTCTTCGTGCAACTGGCAGACCTCAATCCTCCGAGCGAAATTGGGGGTATGCTGTTTGGAGCGATAGGTGGCTTAATTACGGGAAGCGTGCATGTCGCCCGGAGAAAAAAAGCCCTGTCAGAAGCGAGAACACAAATACCTGAAGCTGGCGATCTACGGCAATCCATAGAAAAGGGAGTGGATGCTCTTTTCATTCCGAGAGGAACGATTAGTGGGATCCGATACACGTGGGCTTTCGGGTTTCAAGTGAACACAGCGGGAAAATGGCAGCAGTTCCTTTTAGAAAGAGGCAAGAAAACCTATCAGGAGTATCAATCGCGGATCGAGAAGTACTTAGCGACCTGAACTCAAATGCAAACTGGCAGCCTGCCAACAAGACGCTCCACTGGGCGGGGACTCCGATGCGTTTCATCCCCGCCAGTGAGCTTCGCTGTTGGGACCTTTCCGCTTTGTAGGTGGATTCCGTCTTATAGCCAGATATGTGGCTCAGATTGTGCGGTGGCCATCGCGTTTGTGTTCACGAGTTGAACGCGCTTATTTTGTTGACGTCGAGCATTGATGGCGTTTTTATAGTACACCGTGTACCATACGGTACACGGTATAATTTTTTCAGTGTAATTTGCAATAAAAGGCCGACCGAAGACGTCTTAAAGAAGTTCCCGCTTGGAAATCGCCATAAAACAGACTTTGTGGTTCCGATGGCATCATCGGGCATGTGGGAAGTCCAAATGATAGAATTAGAACCACCTGATGACAAAGTAATCAATGTGGACGGAACAACATCGCGTAGATTGAAGGAAGCTATGTCCCAAATTGGCGATTGGAAGTCCTACATTGATGAAAACCGCGATCCTGTCAGGAGAGATCTCTCTGAATGGTGTATGAAGCACGACCTGCTTAAGTTTCCCGGCAGTTCAGGGCCACCACGCAATTTCACGGGTAATTATCTGCGAGCTCCAGAAACGTATGTTCGTTATTATTACCACATCGTAATTGGGCGTAGGGATCGCATCACAGAAGAGCAACGCAGAAAGATGAATCAAATCTCGCAATGTATCCCTGATCTTAAAATATGCACATATGGAAGTCTCCTCGATGCTGCCAAGAAGATTGACGAACTGAAGTAAATCCTAATGAGCCATTTAACTTGGCGGATACACAAGAATATCCCCTGCCGCGAGCGGCAGGGCTAAACGAATCAAGAACCCCGTCATCCGCCGTAAAAGCCACGGCGAGAGTGACGAGGCTAAATATAAAAACAAAACCCGCGACGATGGCGCATTTTCGTATTGCGTATCAATGGATTCCCGCATGCGCGGGAATGACAAATAACAGATAACAACATCCCCAACCACAGGGGTTGGGGCTATATATAAAGACAAGAACCCGCGACGGTGCCGCGGGCTAATCAACCCCACGTGAAACGTGGGGCTAAATATAAAAATAAAGGCAATTAAAAGGTGAGATTTTACAATTTAAATTCTGCGATTATTGGCGTATGGTCGCTGGGTCGTTCCTGGGCTCTTGGCTGTTTGTCTATATAACAATTTAGGGATTTTTCGGCCAGAGGTTTGGTTGCCATGATATGGTCGAGCCGCCAGCCGAGGTTACGCTTGAATGCGTTGGGCAGGCGATAGTCCCAAAATGTGTATTGGCCTGATTCGTCGCAGTGCTTTCTGAAAACATCTGTAAATCCGAAATCCATTACTTTTTCCAGGGCTTTGTGGACGTCGGGATGATAGCAGACGCTTCCGAGGAGTCCCTCGGGGTCGTAAAGGTCGCGAGGTTCAGGGGCGATGTTGAAATCGCCGACCCAGAGGAGCATATCGGCCGGCTTGAAGTGTTTTTTGAACAGTTTCAGGAGCCGGTCGAACCAATCGAGTTTGTATTGAAATTTTTCTGATTCAGGTTCGAAGCCCTGGGGGACGTAAGTGTTTACGATGTTTATTTTTCCTATCTTAACTCTAATCAGACGCGGCTCGTCCTTTGGCTCATCGTCCAGGCCGAATTGGGCGTCTTTGATTTTGTTTTTGCTGAAGACGGCGACGCCGTTGTAACTCTTTTGGCCTTTGAAGACGAAGTTGTAGCCAGATTTTTCAAAATCTGATGCGGGAAAGTCGGCGTCTTGCACTTTTGTTTCCTGAAGGCAGAGGATGTCGGGCTGATTCTGCTTTAGCCACTGTAGTACAATGGGCATTCGGGCACGAATGGAGTTGACGTTGAAACTGGCTATCTTCATATACATCAGGCCTTTCAGCACAAATCCGCCACGGGCGGATAAATGTACTGGAAAGAATTTGTCTCGTTGTCCGATATTATTACATAGTTATTTTGATAGCGGTAGCTGTTTTTTTGTGCATGGTATCGGGTAGCTGGTGCTATATAGAAAGGAGTCTTAAGTCATGATTAAGAAGCTTGTTTTGGTGCTTTTGTTGATTTTGTCGAGCTTGACTTTGATTAGCTGCCAGACCGTCCAGGGTTTGGGAGGCGATATACAGTGGACGGGTGAAAAGACCGCAGAGGCAATAGAAGGCAATTAAGACCGGCGGTTTTGTAAATTTTTGCCTTTTGGGTTAGCTCTTCGATGGATTTTTTTGGGCGGCTGAAGAGGACAAGTCCTTTATCTTAAAGGGCTTGGGTAAAGTTTTTAGGGGAAGTTTTGCTGTGGCTTCACTGCTTCGAGGCAAACCGGGTGAGGCTGTCTGACGCTGCTGGATTTTAGTTTTGTCGGTGGTTGTGTAGCTTTCAACGACAGTCAACAAGGATAGCAGAAAGCTGAGTATGCTTTCAGCTCCCTGGTTTGCGTTGATTCCGTTTCTGGTCAAGCCGTCATGACAGCCTTTTGTTTTAAAGCTATAGACGGGTATGTGCAGGTCG
>CAZNXD010000017.1:11280-13536 GCA_964576935.1 uncultured Pirellulales bacterium
TACCAATCAAAGGCCTTTCTCTGCAGTTTTAGGAATTCTTTGTCTTTGGTGGCTTCATAGGCGGCGTTTAACATCATGATGGTGCCGGCGGCTTCAATAGGCTGCTGGTCAAACTGTGCTCTTTTTCCGTCGCGAGAGTACCATCCGTGGCAGCCAATGAAGCTAAAGTGCCCAGACGTGTAGATGTTGCTTAGTAGGAATTCGGAAGTTTTCAGTGCGACCTGTAAGTACTTTTCTCCCAGGTGTTGGCTTGCTATGAACAGAGCATGGGGCAGGACGGCGTTGTCGTAAGTGAGAATATCTTCGAACCACTGCCAATCGGGATACCTGTTTTCTTCGTATTGCTGGATTAACTGGTCGGCGGCGACGGCCATGTGCCTTTTGATGTCACTGGCGCCTGGGAACTGTTTTAGATAGTCACTCATCCCGAGGATAGCGTATGCCATAGACCTTGGGTATTCCTTCGAGACGTGTATCACAGTCCTGTCAAAAGCATCCTTTATCAAGGAAAGGTACGACGCCGAAGGAGGTTTGGCTATAACTGTTCCAAAAGCCCAGAGGGTCCTTCCCAAGGCATCGTGGTGCGGTTCATCTTTGAGCCAGGTTCTGTCGAAATTCATGAAATTCCTAACCAAACCATTTTCCTGCTGGGAATAAAGTACGAATGATAAGTATATTTGGAACAGCCTTAGCGCTTCCGGGTCTGGGTACTGGCTGTAGTATTTGGTCATGGCGATTACCGCTCTGGCGTTATCGTCAGTGCAGTATCCGAATTTACGGTTTGGCAGTGTGAACTGGGCGTGCTGATACATTCCAGTGTCGTCGGTCAGCCTTTTTATATGAGTAAGTGAAGGTTCAGGGAACTGCATTTCTGCGGTGGTTTTGGTGGCGACTTCGACGGGTTTTTCAGTAATTCTGACGGGCAGGGTTTTGGCATTGAACAGTTTCCAGTATATCTGACCAATCGTCGGCCAGGTTCTACTTCTGCCATAGTCGTACGCTCGTCTTCTAAGAGAGTAAAATACCGAGTCGTCCTTTAAGATATTGATAATTGCGTCGGCTGTCTTTTTGGGATCGTTGAAGGGGACAATTGTTCCGCGTCCATCGGCGAGCAATTCTTCGGCAGCCCAGTACGGTGTTGATACAACGGCTTTTCCGGTGCCTACGGCGAAGGACAGAGTGCCGCTAGTTAGCTGTTCCCGATTGTGATAGGGTGTAATATAGACGTCGGCTGCACAGAGGAAATTATGAAGCTCTTCATCGTTTACGAACCTGTTATGAAAAATGACATGCTTAGTTAAGCCGAGGTCCTTGACCATTCGCTGCAGAGAGAACCTGTATGATTCACCGTCATGCTTTAAGACGTAAGGGTGAGTCATTCCGAGAACGACGTAGAGCGCTGAGGGTTCGGCTTTTACAATTTCGGGCATGGCTTTTAGCATAACCTCAATGCCCTTGTTCTTGTTTAGCAGACCAAAGGTCAGCAGAGTTCTTCGGCCCTCCATTCCGAATTTATGCTTATAGTAGTTGTTGTCCACAAAAGGCAGGTCCGGGATGCCGTGGGCGATGAGCTGAACCTTTTTTTCCGGTACGCCATAGATATCTTTTAGCATTTTGATACCGCGTTCATTCATTGTTATAACGCGGTAAGAAGTCTGACAAACATCTACCGTCGACTGATAGTAGTCTGGAGTCGGGTCATCCAGGACGGTGTGCAAGGTCGTAATTATGGGGGCGTTCAGCCTGGTCAATAACAAGTCGAGATATGAGCCAGCTTCTCCTCCAAAGAGGCCAAACTCGTGCTGAACAGAAACCAGGTCAACGTGGCTGAAGTTGATGTAGTCTGCGGCGCAGATGTAATCGCTTTTTACGTCCTGGCGAATCTCGAACTTAACAGGTTCGTTATAGTGCGGAGTGGCATCGGCCCGCATGGCAACAACCAGCGGTTCGAACTGACCTTTTGTGGTGGCGACTACATTCTCAATTAAATCCGCGGTGAAAGTTGCGATGCCACATCTTCTGGGCTTGTAACTTGAGATGAAGGCCACCTTCTTGGTAGTATTCCTCGCCATCCTGACACCCCTTCTTAATGCCTAAGATTTTCGTAATTCTAAGTCATTGGTTCTCTTGTGTCAAGTAAACTGACCATAGATGTCGGTTATTTTCTATTTTTTAGCGAGTTTTGGAAGTTGTGTACCGGGGGCAAAACCGCATTGTGCGGCTAATAATGGGGTTTTTAGGGAATTTTTGAGATTT
>CAZNXD010000018.1:0-12376 GCA_964576935.1 uncultured Pirellulales bacterium
ATACTATGAGCTGCTACGTGACGACCCAAAGTTTGCAATCTTTCTGCGAAACACAGAAGCTCTTAAAAAGATTCTCGAAAAACGCTCCACTATAGTCCTTAGCGCCGATACCGAACCATTCAAACTGCTGAAAGAGATGCCGAACCTTGAGCCGCAGGAGCAAAAATAACCGTCGCTGAGATTCGAAAAAGTTATGACAGAAGAAAATAATAAACAAAACGAAGAACCGCAGGAAACAGCAGTGGA
Source organism: uncultured Pirellulales bacterium (assembly GCA_964576935.1). Lineage (GTDB taxonomy): Bacteria > Planctomycetota > Phycisphaerae > Sedimentisphaerales > Anaerobacaceae > CAYMOE01. Next base: position 247 of record CAZNXD010000018.1, read on the forward strand.
CACTGCCGCCGAGCAGCGTAGCGACGCCGGTTATAAGTTTTTATCCGACGCCCTCAGAGCAAGCTTTCTTCTGCTCAAGGTCATCATGGTCATCCTGCTGGCACTGTTTTTGGTCAGCGGTTTTGAAAGCATAGGCCCGGATGAAAAAGCGATGGTACTTCGATTTGGCAGGATTCGCGGCGAAGCTGAAAAGAGAATTTTAGGTCCCGGCTTGAAATGGGTTTGGCCTTATCCAATCGAAGAGATTATCCGAATACCTGTCGCTAAAAAGACCAACCTTGCGTTTGAGGGTTTCTGGTACTATCAGAGCCCGCAGGAAAAGCTCGACCAGGGGCCAAAAAATCGTCAGCGTTTCGGCCCCAAGCTAAATCCCATCCGGGACGGCTATTGTATTACCCGCAGCCAGAAGCAGGATATCACCGGCGGCAGCGGAAGCGACTACAACATCGTCCATACCAAATGGCAGCTTACTTATCAGATACGTGACCCTGAATTATTCTTCACCAATGCATATATTAACCTTGCCGACATAGAAGCCGGCCAGAATTACGCCGATGTTATCACTAAAAACATCACTCCGCTGCTTGAAGATTTTCTTGCCGATGCCGCCGTAACCGCAACGGTCAACTATACTGTCGACGATGTGCTCTTCGAGCAGATAGGCACAATAACCGACCATGTAAAAAGACTGCTGCAGAAAAAACTCGATAAAATTGAAAGCGGCATTGCCGTTGTATCGATTCAGCTTGATGACAAAATCTGGCCTCGCCAGGTAAACGACGCTTTCTGGAAATCCATCCAGGCAACCAACATCAGAGAAAAAGCGGTAAGCGAAGCCAGGTCTTATTACGACAAGACCCTCAACGAAGTCGCCGGCCAGTTCGCAGAAGAGCTGCTGGCGGTAATCGAAAGCGGCGAAGAAACCGAACAAACAGAATTGCTCTGGTCGCAACTGGCAGGCCAGGCCCAGGACACAATAGCTCAGGCCCAGGCCTATCGAACGAAAGTTGTCGAGGATGCCCGGGCCAATAGCGATTACTTCCGGAACCTGCTTCCCGAATACCGCGAAAGACCGGAACTGGTCGTGCAGAAAATTTATCAGGATACTGTCCAGCAGGTTTTGGAAAACGCCGAGGAGAAGATAATTATTCAGCCGACCCATGGCGCCAAAGGAAAAGAAATCCGGATTCAGATGAACCGCGACCCCGCAATCAAAAAAGAATCGAAACAAGAATCTGAAAGGTAAACAGGCGACAGCCTAAACGCAATACGCGATACGAAATTATGGTACACCAACATTTCCATCTAAAAGAAGACCACTCACAAGCCACTGCCGGCAAGCAGCTCAGGGTGAGTCTGGCGCTGCTGGGAACACTGGCCGGCGGGACATTACTCATCTGCAGCGGCCTGGCGAGGCTGGGATTCTTATTCGGTTCTGAGAGATTCCAAGCCGAATTACTGGCCATGGTCGGAGCGACACTTTTAAGCATTCCTATTATCTGGCATGCGGCGGTATCGCTCATCAAAAAAGAATCGCATATGGATGAGCTTGCGGCGCTGGCTATTCTTGCATGTTTTGCCACACGCAACTATGCCACAGCCGGTATCGTAGCCTTCTTCATGTTATTGAGCGAGCTGGTCGAAACACGAACCGCTCTCGGCGCTCGTGCTTCGATAGAATCGCTTATCAAGCTAACTCCCACTAAAGCAAATCTGCTCACAGCCGAAGGTTCTGAAACCGAGGTCAAGGTGAGCAAGCTCAAGCCCGGTGATACTGTTCGTGTACGGCCCGGTGATAATATCCCCGCCGACGGCGAAGTTAAAAACGGCCTTAGCTCGGTCAATGAAGCTACTATTACCGGCGAGTCGCTGCCGGTCGACAAAGTTCCCGGTATGCAGGTCTTCGCCGGCACGAGCAACCTGACAGGTATGCTCGATATCACCGTCACCAAGGCGGGCAAAGATACCACGCTCGGCAAGGTCCAGACGCTTATCATACAGGCTGAGCAGACTAAAATCCCCATCGTTAGAATCATCGAACTCTACGTCAAATGGTATGTACCCACTATTTTGATGATTACACTCATCTTCTGGTTCTTCACAAGGAACATCCAGCAGTCGATAACGATTTTAATTATTTCTTGCCCATGCAGCCTGATTCTGGCTACGCCCAGTGCGATGATCGCTGCGATTAGTGCTTCGGCACGTCTGGGTATTCTGGTCAAGAACGTCGCTGATTTGGAAATCGCCGGCAAGATTACAGCTATGGTCTTCGACAAGACCGGAACTCTAACAACCGGCCGACTGTATGTCACCAAGCTGAACCCGGCCGAGAACGTCGAACCGGCCCAGCTGCTGACATTAGCCGCATCGGCTGAGCAGATGAGCAAGCACCCTGCCGCTCGAGCTCTCTTGCAGGTCGTCAAAGAAGCAAATATCGAACTGCATACAAGCGAGAACTTTAAAGAGACACCCGGTAAAGGTGTAACCGCAACTATCAATTCCGAAAGAGTCCTGGTAGGCCGTGATAGTTTTCTCAGAGAAAACAATATCGACATGAGCAATATTCAGGACCCGGCTCTGCACGAGGAACAGGGCTTCAGTACACTCTTCGTCGCCAGAGACTCAACCTGCATCGGCTGGATAGGTCTGCAGGACAAGACGCGGCCCGAAGCACAGCAGGCCGTGAAAGAGCTTCTTGATATCGGCGTCAAACGCATCACTATGCTGACCGGCGACCGTGATGAGGTTGCAAACCGCGTGGCGGCCGAGCTTGGCTGCACCGATTTTAAGGCGCACTGTCTGCCGCAGGATAAACTGGCCATCGTCGAGAAAATCAAAGAGGACGGCCATACTGTTTTGGTTGTCGGTGACGGCATTAACGACGCCCCGGCATTGGCGGCAGGCGACCTTGGTATAGCCATGGGCGCCGCCGGAAGTGATGTTGCCATCAATTCTGCTTCGATTGCACTGATGAGCGATGACCTCAAACGTTTGCCGTTTTTGATCAGGCTTTCGAGAAATACCAGAAAGGTCATCTATGAAAATCTCGCTTTTGGAATTACTTTTATTATCCTTGGCATCTCGTTCTCATTTTTGATATTACCGACGGTTGCCGCAATTTTACATTTTGCCAGCTCTTTAGTTGTGGTATTTAACAGTGCACGATTAGTCCGCTACGGCGAGGAGCTCGAACACGCACCGGTGCATTAGTCACCGGCCGTCAGGTTTGGATTTCATAAAAGAATATGCCGGAAAACAATTACGCCATTGAGACATTTTCATTAACCAAAGTCTTCTCAGACTTATGGGGCAGGGACAAGGTCTACGCTGTAAACAAGCTCGACTTGCAGATTCAGTACAATGAGGTCTTTGGTCTGCTCGGACCGAACGGCTCAGGCAAAACAACCACTCTGAAAGTGCTGCTTGGCCTGTTGCATCCGACCAAGGGAAAGGCTGTTCTGCTCGGCGGCGACAGCACCGACCCAAAAATCAATTCGCGAATCGGCTTTCTGCCTGAAGAATCTTATCTCTACAGCTACTTAACAGCTCGCGAGACGCTCGACTTTTACGGCCGATTGTTCTCTTTGCCAAGCCAGGTTCGAAAAATGAGAATCGAGGCCCTGCTGGATATGGTCGGCCTCAAAGCCGTTGCCAATCGGCCGGTCGGAACGTTCTCTAAGGGCATGGCCAGAAGAATCGGTCTGGCCCAGGCGCTTATCAACGACCCGGATTTACTCATACTGGACGAACCTACAACCGGCCTTGACCCAATCGGAACAAGGCAAATCAAAGACTTAATCCTGCAGCTTGCAAAGCGGGGAAAGACTGTTCTTCTATGCAGCCATTTACTTGCCGATGTCGAAGATGTGTGTGACCGTATCGCTGTGCTATACGGCGGACAAATCCAGGCCGAAGGAAAGGTCAAAGAGCTTCTGCAGCAAAGTCACAAAACTCAAATCACCGCTGATACTCTTTCCGACAACGCCCTTCAAAAGATACGCAATGTAATCGATGACGAAAAGATATCGTTCGATATATCAGCACCGATGGAAAAACTCGAGACGTTTTTCATAAGGACGGTTGTTGAAGCACAGAAACAATCAGCACCAACCAGCGGCGCTGTAAGCACTACGCAAATCGGAGATTTTCTCACCGCCGAAGCACGGCAAAATACGATTCTCGAAAAACTCGTCACCACCTCACCAGTCTCACCTAAAGCTCAGGAGCTGCTCAAAACCGAAAAGCCAACACCTGTTGAGACTACTACCGGAGTCGATAACGAATTGCTCGAACAATTAACCGACGCAGCCGAGACACCTCAAACTACTCCCACTGCGAAAACAGAACCGATTACCGAGAAGCCCCAGCCGAGCCATGATGTTGACCACGACCTGCTGAAGGAGCTGACCGGCTCGGACGAGGACAAAAACAAACAGCAAAACAACCCGGACAACAACCAGGGAGGTCCAGGCCATGCGTAGTATCTGGGCCGTTGCCGCCAATACCATCAGGCAGGCTCTGCGGATGAAAATCGCCCTGGCCTTTATACTGCTGCTTGTAGTGCTGCTGCCTGTAATGGCGCTTGGTATAACCGGCGACGGCACTATCAAAGGCCAACTGCAAACATTCGTTGACTACAGCCTGTCACTGACTACTCTTATCCTGTCATTGATGACAATTGTTCTTTCGACTTTCTCACTGGCTGATGATATCAAGCAAAAACGCATATACACCGTTCTGACCAAACCCATTCGCCGTTTCGAACTATTGCTGGGCAAGCTGCTTGGAGTCATACTGCTCGACGTAATAATACTCACCATCTGCGCCGGTGCGATTTACGCGGTCACCATATATATGCCGACCTACTACGACACACCGCAGGAAGAACTCACTGCGCTCAACAATGAATTCTACACCGCTCGGGCCAGCCTAAAACCCCCTATCCCTGATGTCACCGAGGAAGTGCTCGAAGTTTACAAGCAGCTCGCCGAGAGCGGGCAGCTGCCTGAAGGCATGCCGACCCGTGCAATACTCAACGACCTGAAAAGCCAGAAAATCCTCGAAAAACGCGCCGCCGCCGTAGGACGTAAGCTGGAGTGGAGTTTCAACAATGTCAAAGTACACGACCCCAACCAGGAAATTTTTATAAGGTTCAAATACGACGTCGCCGTCAATCCGCCCGACAGCACCATCTATAGTGTATGGGCTGTGGGTGACCTCAGACAGACTGACTTTACCACAAAAACCAGCACACCCATTCATCCCGTTGAAAGAAGAGATGTAATCAGAACGCCCCGCGAATTCTCCGTACCGGCCGATGCGGTCGCAGCAGATGGCTATTTAGCTGTTGCTTTTTTTAACGTTCGGCTTAATCCTACAACAGTAATCTTCCCGCCGGAAGACGGCATTGAGGTGCTTTATAAAGCGGACACCTACGGAACAAATTTCTTCAAAGCTGTGCTGTTAATCTTGTTCCGCCTTATATTTCTTGCCTGTCTCGGTGTGCTCGCTTCGAGCTTTCTATCTTTTCCGGTGGCTATATTGCTTTGCCTGGCGGTATTTTTCATCGCCGTTATCCGCGGTTTCATAATGGAATCTTTTGGTTTCCTCAGCCAAGATGTTGGTAACATCTACGACTACACGGTAAAAATGCTCATCGGGCTGTTCCCGCAGTTCGACAAGTTCAATGCATCAAGTTTTCTTGTGCCTGCACGACTCATAAGCTGGTCTTTGGTAGCCAAAGTTGCAGCTCTTATGGTAATATTAAAATCCGGCCTATTACTAATCCTTGCCCTGATTATTTTTAGTTTCCGGGAAATCGCCAAAATAACCGTCTAACATTTAATAATGCGTGCTCGTGATATCATAATCTGTGTTCTCACTGCTGTCCTTGGAATCGGTTTGCTGATTGTCGCCGGCAGCGGCCTGGATTACATCAACGCCCAGCGAAAAGAAATGAATCTCGTTATAAACGAGCCTCTGGAAAATGCGCCGCCGTCGCTTGCCTTTGCAACGGTTGCACTTGGTGCTTTTCGCGGCCTTATCGTTGATGTGCTGTGGATTCGCGCAGACACTCTGAAACAGAAGGGCCAATTCTTCGACGCCAAGCAGCTTGCCGAATGGATAGTCACTCTCCAGCCTCGTTTTTCAAAGGTATGGGAATTCCACGCCTGGAACATGGCCTATAACATTTCCGTCGCCATTCCCGCATCGCAGCCCGAGCAAAGATGGCAATGGGTAAAGAACGGCTATGAGCTGCTCCGCGACCGAGGCATTCCACTCAATCCAACCGACATTGCCCTTTACCGACAGCTTGCCTGGACCTTTCAGCACAAAATCGGCGGCATCACCGACGATGCCCATGAATACTATAAGCTTCAGCTTGCCGAGGCGATGCAGCCGCTGCTGGGTAAGGCCGACGAAGATTTCTTTCAGGCCCTGATCGATGCGCCTAAACAATGGAGTCAAATCACAGCCGACGCAAATGTAGCCGAGTTCGTAGCCGCATTAAAAGCCGCCGACCCAAACTTTGCCGAGAGCAAAGACTTTGTAAGTAACTATCTTGCGCTTCGCCAAAGTCCCGGCGAGTTCAAAGAGGCTTTCAGAGTAATCGATGACTACCGCGGCACAAAAACTCTCGCCGGGTTTGATATATTCGCCAAAGCCTATCAGCTGCGAAACGAATGGAAACTCGAACCCGAGCTGATGCAACAGATTAACAAAACCTACGGCCCGACAAGTTTTACCGACCCCAATCATCGTCTGCCTATGGACTGGCGTCACCCCGACGTACACGCGATATACTGGGCCGTCAAAGGACTACAGGCCGGCTCAAAGGAAGAAATCGACATTGACGAGGCAAACACCGACCGAATAGTAAACCACAGCCTCCAGAACCTATACCGCAACGGCAAGATATTTATCTATAAGCAAACACCGCTGGAACGTTTCGACGACCGAAGTCCCGGCATGACTGTAACCATCTACCAGCGGCCTGATTTACGCATGTTCGATTCCTACAACAAATCACTACTGGCCACGCTGGAAAAATACAAAGAACGACCCGGCACATATGAATCGATGCAGGGGGGACATCGAAACATGCTGAAAAACGCGGTGTTGACTTTCTACCAGGCGGGTCACATGGATAAGGCTACAGAAGTTTACAATCAGCTTCGTAAGCTTTATCCACGCGATGAGTTCAAAGTCGACCTTGTCACATACGTAAGAAACCGACTGAGAGAAGAACTCGAACAGCTGGGCATTACAAACGCCAAGGAAATCGTCCAGATGATGCTCAGGGAAAGCTACTTCAAATACGCAATGCACGAAGACGATGAAGCGTCAGGTCTGGAAAAGATGGCCGAAGAAGTTCGCCGCATTTACATGGCATCGTTCAAGGGTGAAGAGCACCGAATTGGTATGCCCGAATTCAGTATGTTAAGATACCTTGCTCTTTTCGACTTTCTCAATGACCCGGCCTATCCGCCGACTCTCAGATTCGCTCTTCGCTCACGTATCAGACTCGAAAGACCGGAGCTCTCCGAACTGCTCGAAAAGCAGGAAAAGATTTACCTACAGGCTGAACAACAGCAGCAACAGATGCAGTTACTACAACCCTAAAAAACTCGACCAGGCTCCGACTATGCCCAACCGCAAAGACGAGACATTGACAGCTTCGCAGAAAAAAGCGGTTAACCACCTCGAAGGTCCCTTGCTGGTCATCGCCGGCCCGGGCAGCGGTAAGACCCGCGTCATTACATACCGCATCGCGGCCCTTATCGATTCCGGCATTAATCCGAGAAATATCTGCGCGATAACCTTCACCAACAAAGCCGCCGACGAAATGCGCCAAAGAGCAATCGCACTGGACGCAAGCGCCGGCGCACGTATCAGTACCTTTCATTCGCTTTGTGTCAGAATACTTCGAAGATACTCCGAACAGGCCCAGATTCAGGCCAATTTCAGTATCTACAGCGAAGCCGAACAGGCAACCTGCGCTAAAAAGGCCGTCAAAGATTGTGAGCTGGAAACCGGTAACTTTCCCCCCGCCCGAATGCGCGAAGCCATCTCAACGTTGAAAAACAAACTCATCGACGCCGAAACATTCAAAGCACAGGCTGACGATTTTTTCTCAACCTGTCTTGCTAAAATCTATACCCGCTATCAGCAGCTGCTCGATGAGAATAATGCGCTGGATTTCGACGATTTACTGATGAAAACCGCTTTTTTGCTCGAGACTCACGAAGATGTTCGAAAAGATTTGTCCAACCGTTTCAAATTCCTGCTCATCGACGAATATCAGGACACCAACCACGCCCAATACTGCATCGCAAAGCACCTGGTCTGTGAGCACAATAATATCTGCGTCACCGGCGACCCCGACCAGTCCATCTACCGCTGGCGAGGCGCCGATATCCGCAACATCCTTGCCTTCGAAGCCGACTGGCCCGATGCCGCGGTGATAAAGCTCGAAGAAAACTTCCGCAGTACGCCCAATATCTTATTTGCCGCCGACCATCTTATCTCGGCCAATCAGAACAGAAAACAAAAAACACTCATTCCTACAAAGGACTCAGGTTGCGATGTCACCATAGCCTGCTTTGAAGACCACAACGACGAAGCCAAAGGTATCGCCGAAAAGATAACCAATCTAATCGCCCAAGGCGTCTCACTCAAAAACGTCGCAGTCTTTTACCGCATCAACTCGGCCAGCCGGCCGCTTGAAGAAGCATTCATAAAACACAGAATCCCGTACCAAATCGTCCGCGGCGTCGAGTTCTACAATCGAAAGGAAATCCGCGACATACTGGCCTACCTGAAAGTCATCGTAAATCCCGCCGACGAAGTCGCCCTGCTGCGAATAATTAACACCCCAACACGCGGCATCGGTAAAACAACCGTTGATAAAGTATCCGCATATGCCTCCGCGAAGAAATTAAGCTTCTATGAGGCACTTAAAAAAGCTGAAGATATCTCCACTCTTTCCGCCGCAGCAAAAGCCAAACTCAAAGCCTTTGTGGATATGATTGAGCATTTCAAAACCGATATCGACGGCCCGGCTGCGCCTGTAGCGGAGCGTGTCTTTGCCGAATCCGGTCTTGAAGCGGCACTCAAACAGGCATCCGACAAAGATGCTATCGATAATATCAATGAGCTGATAACCGCCGCCGCTATCTATGACAACCAGGCTGAAGAACCTTTACTGCTCGATTTTCTCCAGCAGATAGCACTGTTCAGTGACGCTGATTCGTATGACACGACACAGGAGAGAGTCGCTCTTATGACTCTTCACACCGCCAAAGGCCTTGAGTTTGACAATGTCTTTATCATCGGCCTGGAAGAGGGCTTGCTGCCACATGAAAGAAGCAGCGACGACGACGATGAGCTTGAAGAGGAACGCAGGCTATTTTTTGTCGGTATCACTCGCGCCAAACAATTCCTGCATATCAGCTATGCTCGGTATCGAATTTTCCGAGGCCAGCTTATGCGGACTGTTCCTTCGCAGTTTTTGTATGAACTGGGCATCGATTTTGACAGCTCGGAACAAACAGTTGACCAGGATGATAACGACAGTTACGACACAGACGACTCATATCAGATTGAGCAGCAGTTTTATTCCAATCAGCTCGTCCGCCACAAGAAATTCGGCCTCGGCCGAGTGAAGCAATTCCTCGATATGGGCGACAACAGCACCGTCACCATCAAATTTAACTCAGGACAAACAAAGACGCTGATGCTAAAATACGCCAACCTCGAAGTTATAGAAATCTAAAGCGGTGGTCAACTGCCGCCGGCAGGCATAGCAAAGGAGAGCATAATGCCCGAAGGAATCAGACTCTATTGTAAAAACATCACCGCCGACGTAATCGGTTCTGAACACGGAATCAGCAAACAGCAGCTAAACAGCCTGGCGGAAAAAACCACACCGTTCATAGAGCAACTAAACCAGCAGCGAGGTCAAACGCCATACCGCGACCTGCCTTTCAATCAGGACATCCCTGCCAAAATTAAGGCTGTCGCCGAGCAGATAAAAGACCGATGTGACAACTTCATTGTTCTCGGTATCGGCGGCTCAGCCCTGGGAAATATCGCCCTGCAGACCGCGCTTAATCCATATATGTATAACCTCGATGAGAACCAGCGAAAAGGCCCGAGGCTGTTTGTCTTTGACAATGTCGACCCGGCTCAATTGGGCTCATTTCTTAACTGGATAGAAGATAAGCTCGACAAGACTATCTTCAACGTCATCAGCAAATCAGGCCGAACCGCCGAGACGGCAAGTCAGCTCCTTATCGTACGCAAAATGCTGCTCGACAAACTTGGTCCCGACGGTTTTAAAAACCAAATCGTCGCAACCACCGACGCCAAAGAAGGAACGCTGCGAAAAATCTCAGACGATACCGGCCTGACAACGCTCGAAGTGCCAGATGGCGTCGGAGGCCGATTCAGCGTATTAAGCGCGGTCGGCCTTTTGAGCGCCGCTGTATGCGGCATTGATATCGACGCACTATTGGCCGGCGCACGTGATATGGACAAGCGCGTAAGTGACACCAATTTTTACAAAAATCCCGCAGCCCTTAACGCCGCTATCAATTATCATTACTACAATCACGGCAAACGAAATTTTGTAATGATGCCCTACTGTTATGCCCTGAAAGACTTCGCCGACTGGTATAGACAGCTATGGGCTGAGAGTCTCGGAAAGGCATATGCTCTGGATGGTAGTGAAATTCACATCGGCCCGACGCCCATCAGGGCGCTCGGCACGACCGACCAGCACAGCCAGGTCCAGTTATACCGCGAAGGGCCAAATGATAAACTCTTTACTTTCCTTGAGGTCAGAAATTTCAACACCGAACTAAAAATCGGCCCGGCGCCTGATTCGACGCCGGAGCTCGGCTACCTCGCCGGGGCTGATTTGGCTAAATTACTCAACAGCGAAAAACAGGCTACCGAATTTGCGTTGCTTAAGGACAAACGCCCTTGCCTCACCGTGCTGTTTCCTGAGGTAAACGCATACACGATAGGCCAGTTCATTTATCTTTATGAGGTAACGACTTCTCTGGCCGGTGCTTTATTTAATATAAACACTTACGACCAGCCGGCCGTTGAGCTCGGCAAGGAGGTCACCTTCGCCTTGATGGGCCGGGAAGGATTTGAAGAGCTCGCTGAGCAAATACGGCCGTTTACCGGCCTTGACAAAGAGTATCTTATCTAAATCAGATTTGCGATTTGCAATTTGAGATTCGGAATTATAATCTGTTTGAATCTGCGGCTAATATCTTTTGGCTAAGGAGGCAGCGATGAACTATGCGGTGGTAATGGCAGGCGGAATCGGAAAAAGGCTCTGGCCTCTCTCAAGGAAGAAACGTCCCAAACAGATTCTTAAACTTCTGCAGGGCCAGACTCTTCTTAACCGCTGCTGTGAACGTCTGGCGCCCATTTTTGACCAGCGAAACATGATTATCCTTACCAACGCTGACTACGCCGATTTGGTCAGAGAGACCTGCCCCTTCGTAATGTACCAAAACGTCATACCCGAACCAACGGTAAGAGACACCGCCGGCGCCATCGGCCTGGCTGCGAGCATACTCACCAAGTATGATTCCGACGCCACCATGGCCATCGTTACCGCCGACCAGATAATCGAACCGCACGAGGTGTTTCAGCAGGCTATGACAGATGCCCTGGCCTACGTTAATCAAAATCCCGATTTCCTTGTCACCTTCGGAATCAAGCCGACCTTCCCAAGCACTCAGCTCGGCTATATCAAGTGCACCTCACCGGAAAGTTCAGCTAACTGCAAAAACCAAATCTGTACCGTCGAAGCATTCAAAGAAAAACCCGACCAGCAAACCGCCCGGCAGTATTTAGATGACGGTAATTATCTCTGGAACTCCGGCATGTTCGTCTGGAAGGCCCGAACTATTCTTGCAAACCTCGAAAAATTCCTGCCAGAATCAACCAAGCCGCTGCACCGCATCAAAGCCGCCTGGGACAGCCCCAACCAGAATGCTGTTCTCAACGAATGGTTTCCCAAGCTTCCCAAAATCAGTATTGACTTTGCCGTGATGGAAAAGACCGAAAACGTCCACGCCATCACATTGGACTGCCGATGGCTCGA